>CBIHQL010000005.1:0-24062 GCA_966211855.1 uncultured bacterium | reverse complement strand
CGATAAACAAGTATTGCTCAGCAAACTGTTAACGTCAGTTCCAGCGATCGCCAGGTCAACACCAACCCCGACGCTACCTCAACCGCCAAACTCTCGACAGTTAAGCTCTCGGCCTCAACCCAACGTCACGAAACCTCCATCGCGATCGCCTGCCCGTCCTTCCGGTAAGTCGAGCACAACGCTACAGGTCAAAACTGCGATCGAGTCTGATTGGCAGACGGGCTTCTGTAATCGGTTTCAAATCACGAATCGCAGCCAAACAGCTATTCAAGGATGGCAACTGCAATTCCAAATGCAGCAGGCCCAAATCACCCAAAGCTGGAATGGTAATTTTCAGCGTCAAGGTCGTCAATATCAAGTCTCTCCACCTGACTGGGCACGAACGATACAACCCAACCAAACCATTGACCTTGGTTTCTGCGCCAATAAATCAGGCTCTAATTACAAGCCTCAGCAGGTAAAAATCGATCGCAATCCGCAGCGTTAGCCAACTTCACTCTCAAAAAGAAACAGGAGGCTAGCTTTGGGGCCAACCTCCTGTCGTGATTTAGAGCTTACAAACGATTAGACGGTGATATTATTCGTCGTCTTCATCATCATCCATAAACTCGTCATCAATCAACTCATCGTCATCCAAAATTGCGGAAGAAGATGTTTCACTATCACCCGGCATCGTTAACCCTTCAAAGCTGAAGCTGGGACGATCTTCAAAAGTACCGTCTAAGCCGTAGCTCCGAGCTGTGCGATCGTCAAGAACGACATCCTTCAGGTCAACATCTTCATCAAAGACGCTGGTACCGTCGAAGGCCAGGTCAATGTCAGGGCTACCCATTTCTTCGTAAGCGTTGAAGCCTGTCCCCGCTGGGATTAGACGCCCAATGATCACGTTTTCTTTGAGTCCTCGCAACCAGTCAGACGTCCCTTCAATGGCTGCTTCGGTCAAGACACGAGTCGTTTCTTGGAAGCTGGCTGCTGAAATAAAGCTGTCTGTATTCAACGAGGCTTTAGTAATCCCCAGCAGTACAGGTGTGTAATCGGCTGGAGCACCCCCCGTAATCGCCATTGCTTCATTCACCTGTTGAATTTGGTAGAGTTCCACCAACTCACCAGGCAGCATGGTTGTGTCACCACCATCATCAACGCGCACCTTAGAAGTCATCTGGCGCACGATCACTTCGATGTGTTTGTCCGAAATATCAATCCCTTGAGATTGGTATACAGACTGCACTTCGTTGACGAGGAAGGTTTGCACCTTTTGTAAGCTCAACAAAGCGGCATCATAGGTTCCGGCGTTTTCTCGGTGAACTTTGAAGAAAATCTCCAAGATCTCATGCGGATTCGCAGGCCCATCGGTAAGAGGTTCTGAAGCTCCCACTTCTTGGGTGTCAGAAATGATCAAGTTCTGACCAGGGCCAATTGGGTAGTCAGTAACCACGCCATCAGCCTCGACTACTTTAATTTCAGCGACATCATCGTCACTGTAGACAACCTGGGCAGTTCCAGCTCGTTCTGACAAGACGCAAGCTTCTTTGGGTTTGCGGGCTTCGAGCAATTCTTCAATTCTCGGTAGACCCTGAATGATGTCTCCAGTCTTGGTACGTTCAAAAACGAGCAGTACCAAGTTATCACCCCGTTGTACCAGGTCACCGTCATCAATGTGCAAGACCGCACCTGGAGACACCCGGTAAGGACGGGCCAACCGCAACGTTACGGTGCCGTCACCCACATGAGTGACTTGACCTGATTCTTCAGCGCGTAATCCGCTGGCGATCGCGGCCTCAGCAACCAGGAGATCGCCCTCTTTGACTGAGGGAGCTTTGCCCTGAGTATCAATCACAATCTGGTCAGCATCACGTACAACCAAGACGCGACGAATGGCCTCGGCTCCTTCACGGATACCGCGCACCTCACCCGCTTCTTTACACTGAATCTCAGTCCGAGCTACCACTGCACCGGGGGCAATTTGGTCACCGTCTTTGACGAGTAGGCGCGTATTGGTACTCCCCTGCGTCGTATCTGCTGCCACGTCACGACGGATCACGAGAGACTCCAAAATCACGAGCTGGAGGCGCATGATTTCTGGATTAGTTTCGTCTGGAACCAGTTCGATGTCCGCTGCTAGTTGAGGCGCATCTTGACCAATTTCCAGCACCAACTGAGTCCGAAGTAGCTCTAGACCTTCAACAGACTTAACTCGCTCACCATCTTTGTAAGGAAGACGCTGCACCGCCCGCAACTGAATGGTGCGCTCTGCATCTTCGCTTGTGGATGATTGGCTGGGAACCGAGGGCTCATCAGGCACTACAAATTCGGTCACAGGGCGCAGCAGAATCGCGGGGCCTTCGGGGGTTTCTACATACTCGATGTAGCGCAACTCTTCGAGGGTGAGACCCGGTAAAATCTCTTGACCAGGGCTAGCAAAGTTACCATCCTTCGCCATGACCTCTTCAGGGTTGTCCACCATGTGGAGGTCACCCGGTTTGATGACGATTTCGCGCAGAATGTCATTTTTTTGAATGACTTCAACGACACCGTTGCTTTGGCAGAAGATGTCTTTGACGACTTCTGTACCCGCTTCAACGTACTGACCGTCTTCGACTAAGAGCAGGGAGATATCTTTGTTGACTTCGTGAGCTTCTTCAGGAATCCACAGCAGCGTGCCGCCTTGAATCACTTCGTAGCCTTGCTTAGCCTTACCCCGCTTAGCAACTTCGACCCCAGAGTAACGGATGATGCCGCCCGTCTGAGTGCGATAGCGATCGTCAATCAGCTCAGCAACTACCTGGTTGTTGGTCACCTTAGTGCCAGGAGTAGCCTTGAGTGAGAATGACTGGTTGTAGTTGGTTTCGATCAGATAGTGATCGCGACCTTGTTGGCTCTCTGCCCGCACCCGAGCTTGGTCTAGTAGTACTGAAGCTGTAATAATTTCAACTTCTCGACCCCCTTTGCCTTCGGGTTCGTGGTGAGGTAGGCGTACGGTTCCACCATGCTCAGTGACAAGCTTGGTTTCAGCCAAAACGCTTCCTGCTTCAACGCGATCGCCATTCTTAACAATCGGTTCTGCACCAGGTGGCAAGTTATAAACTTCACCCGACAGAATCCAGATCAAACCACCCCGCTGAGCGATCCGCGTTGTATTACCTTGGCGGTCTTTCTTTTCTTCCGGAATGATGTCGGCAAACTTGACCTCTCCAGCCAAGTCAGAAGCCACGTCCTTACTTGCTTTCTCGGTAGTACGGCGAGTCCGTCCAGCGAGAGGAACTTCTGCCAACATTTGGTCTTTACGGACTTGATCGCCATCTTTGACCAGCAAGGTTGAACCTTGAGGAATGGAGAAGCTTTCTTTGCGACCATCTGCTTCTAGAATCAGCTCTGTATTACTTTCAGCAATCAGCGCTTCATCACCGTGGCGGGTTCGGTAGGGACGGCTGCGCAGGCGTTTGGCGTACTTAATAGTACCTTCAAAGGTAGCTCGAACTTGCCGCGCCATTTCCCCGGTAAAGACACCCCCCGTGTGGAATGTCCGCATCGTTAGCTGCGTACCAGGTTCCCCGATCGACTGAGCCGCGATAATCCCGACCGCTTCACCCAAGTCCACCATGTGAGCGTGAGCCAAGCTCCAGCCGTAGCAGTGCTGACAAACTGAGCGAGCCGCTTCACAAGTCAGGGGCGATCGCACCATGACCTGCTCGACCTTAGCCTTCCCAAGCTCTTGCGCCAGTTCATCCGAGATGTCTTGGTTGCGAGCTGCCAACAATTCGCCAGTTTGAGGATGCAGGACATCTTCTGCCAACACCCGACCGAGCAGACGATCTTTGAGGGGAATCAAGACGCGATCGCCATCCATCATGCTGCGTACTGGGATGCCCCGCTGAGTACCGCAATCAATCTCACGGATGATCACATCCTGAGCCACGTCAACCAGACGACGAGTCAGGTATCCTGAGTCAGCAGTTCTAAGCGCCGTATCTACCAACCCTTTCCGGGCACCATACGACGAAATAATGTACTCCGTAACCGTCAACCCTTCTCGGAAGTTCGTCTTAATGGGCAAGTCAATGATTTCCCCTTGAGGGTCAGCCATCAGACCGCGCATCCCCACTAGCTGACGCACCTGGGAGATATTACCCCGCGCCCCCGAGAACGCCATCATATAAACCGAGTTCAACGGGTTCGTACTTTTAAAGTGGCGCACCACCTCATCTTTGAGTTCTTCACTCGTCCCGTTCCAAGTGTCAATTACCTTTTGGAAGCGCTCCACTTCGGTAATTTCACCTCGGGTATAGCGAGATTCCGTCGCCCGAATTTCTTCTTCTGCCGCCTCTAGCAACACACGCTTGGTAGGAGGCACCTGCAAGTCGTCAACACTGATCGAAACCCCTGCCTTGGTAGCGTAGCGAAAGCCTAAATCTTTCAATAGGTCAGCCACCTGGGCAGTTCGGGCCGTACCGTAATTAGTAAATGCCCAAGAAATCAATTTCTTGAGCTGTCCTTTATCAACAATCCGGTTCCGAAAAATCGCTGTTGCTTCAGGCTTTTGAGTTGAATTTTGCTCTGCCATTATTGCTCTCTATCCCTCTGATGATGCAGGAAGAGACGCGCATAGACGCGACAGATTGCCGCGCCTACTAATCACGTCTGTAAAGGCTTACGCCAGAAAATTGGAGCTTCTAAATTCATGAAGCTTAACTAGCCAAGGCATCTTGAATCGTCTTGTTGTAAATAATTCGGCCTGGAGTCGTCCGAATATATTGCGAGATTAGGTTTCCATCAGCATCTTCACGAGTTTTACGGGACTTGTAGACCTTGTTGACCGTACCATCCTCAAACTCTTGAACTTCTAGCGGCTCAGCATCTGATTGGTCAGCCTCTACTTCACCGTCAAAGCGAACCCAGACGTAGGCATGGAGATCAACTTGCTCTTGCTCGTAAGCTGTGATTGCGTCATCCAAATTGCCAAAATAACGACCTGCCCCCATCTGATTATTGGGGTTATCTGCCGTTAGGTAATAGCAACCCAAGACCATATCTTGGCTAGGCGTCACAATCGGACGCCCAGTAGCTGGCGACAGAATGTTGTTAGAAGCCAGCATTAGCAATCGCGCCTCTGCTTGAGATTCTAGCGATAGTGGCACGTGTACTGCCATTTGGTCACCGTCAAAGTCAGCGTTAAACGCCGGACAGACCAGGGGATGGAGTTGAATTGCTCGTCCTTCCACCAAAATCGGTTCAAACGCTTGAATCCCTAAACGGTGGAGTGTCGGCGCCCGGTTGAGTAGCACGGGGTGACCGTCAATTACTTCCTCCAAGACATCCCAAACGCTCGGGTCGCCACGTTGAATCAGCTTCTTGGCAGCTTTGATGTTGTTCACCAACCCTTGACGGATCAAACGGTGAATCACAAACGGCTGAAAGAGTTCGATCGCCATTTCTCTGGGCAATCCACACTGGTGAATCTTCAGCTTCGGACCCACCACAATTACTGAACGGCCTGAGTAGTCAACCCGCTTACCCAGAAGGTTTTGCCGGAAGCGCCCTTGTTTCCCTTCAATAATGTCAGACAGTGACTTCAGCGGGCGATTGTTAGCACCCACCACCGTTCGACCCCGACGACCGTTGTCGATCAGAGCATCCACCGCTTCCTGAAGCATCCGCTTTTCATTTCGGACAATAATCTCAGGTGCGAGGATTTCTTGCAGACGAGCTAGGCGATTGTTACGGTTGATCACCCGCCGATACAGATCATTCAGATCAGAGGTAGCAAAACGCCCCCCATCGAGCTGCACCATCGGGCGCAAATCAGGTGGAATTACCGGAATCACCGACAACACCATCCAATCGGGCTGGGCACCTGTAGCGATAAAGTTATCGATCACCCGTAGCCGTTTGATCAGCTTGGCGCGCTTTTGCCCTTTAGAGTTGGCAATCTCTTCTCGCAGTTGCTCTGCTTCAGTATCCAAGGTAATGTCTTGCAGGAGGCGCTGAAGTGCTTCAGCTCCAATTCCTACTTCAACACCTTCGAGCGGAGAATCTTCGCTATAGATCTGATCTTCAATCTCGATCCACTGATCTTCGGTGAGGAGCTGCTTGTAGGTGAGATTCTCAGCATTGCCAGGATTCAGAACTACATAAGCGTTGAAATAAACAATCTGTTCTACATCCCGCAAAGGCATGTCCAACAGAATTGCCATGTAGCTAGGAATTCCTTTGAGATACCAAACGTGGGCTACGGGAGCCGCAAGCTTGATATACCCCATGCGATGACGCCGGACGCGAGATTCGGTAACCTCAACCCCGCAACGCTCACAAACAATCCCGCGATGCCGAACCCGTTTGTATTTACCGCAATGGCATTCCCAATCTTTAGCAGGGCCAAAAATGCGTTCGCAGAATAAGCCGTCCATTTCCGGCTTCAGCGTCCGATAGTTGATCGTTTCTGGCTTGGTAACCTCGCCAACAACCTGTCCGTTGGGTAATGTTCTCTCCCCCCATTGACGAATTCGATCCGGAGATGCCAGACCAATTTTGACGTAGTCAAATCGCTGTTCTAGCTTTGGCATCGCTTGCAGCTTCCTCGATATCTATTGTTAGCTTTGAGTCTTGGGTGAACAGGTTACTAGGGTTGAGCAATTGATTAACACCCTACCCTAGCAACTCTTGACGCATTCGCTAGGCGTCTTCTTCTTCCAGTTCTTCTCTGGAGATGGATTCGTAGGTGGGCCGAGAAGGAGCCCGACGGCTGTTGACGTCTGCCATCAGATCCACTTCTACATCTCGGCTGGTACCGTCCTCCTTCGTTTCAACTTTATGAACTGCAATATCTAAGCAAAGGGATTGCAGCTCTCGCATCAGCACCTTGAAGGATTCGGGCGTTCCAGGTCGAGGAATAGCCTTGCCTTTGACGATCGCATTCAGGGCTTCATTACGACCTTGCATATCGTCAGACTTCACAGTCAACAACTCTTGCAAGGTATAAGCGGCACCGAAGGCTTCCAAAGCCCACACTTCCATCTCTCCGAAGCGCTGACCGCCTTGCTGAGCTTTACCACCTAGAGGCTGTTGGGTCACCAAGGAGTAAGGGCCAGTGGAGCGAGCGTGAATCTTATCGTCAACCAAATGCACCAGTTTCAGCATGTAGGCTTTACCAACCGTCACTGGCTGATCAAAGGGTTCTCCAGTCCGACCATCAAAAACTTGGGTTTTACCGGGGTGCTCAGGATCAAATAACCAAGGTTGCAGGTTCTTCTGACGGGCTTCTTGCAGTTTCCCATGGACGGTTTCCCGTGACTTTTCAGCCCCGTGCATTTCGTCAAAGGGGATTACTTTGAAACGCACATCGAGGTTTTCGCCAGCCCAGGCCAAGAGACACTCAAAGACCTGACCGACGTTCATTCGGGAAGGTACACCCAGAGGGTTGAGTACGATATCCACGGGACGACCATCAGGCAAGTAAGGCATGTCTTCTAGCGGCAGAATTCGGGAAATGATCCCTTTGTTGCCGTGACGACCCGCCATCTTGTCGCCCACTTGGATCTTGCGCTTTTGAGCGACATAAACCCGCACCACCATGTTGGCACCGGGAGGCAGTTCATCGCCTTGTTCGCGAGTGAACACACGGACATCAACGACTCGGCCTTTTTCACCGTTGGGAACACGCAGTGAGTTATCACGCACATCCCGTGCTTTCTCACCGAAGATCGCCCGGAGTAGCTTTTCTTCTGGGGGCTGATCCGATTCACCTTTAGGCGTGACTTTACCGACGAGGATGTCGCTGGCTTCTACCCAAGCCCCAATCCGAATGATGCCGCTTTCGTCAAGTTGACGCAGGGCATCTTCACCAACGTTGGGAATTTCACGGGTGATTTCTTCAGGGCCAAGCTTAGTTTGACGCGCTTCAATTTCGTATTTTTCAACGTGAATTGAGGTGTAAACGTCATCAGAAACTAAGCGTTCGCTGATCAGAATCGCGTCCTCGTAGTTGTAGCCTTCCCAAGGCATGTAAGCGACGAGGACGTTTTGACCGAGAGCGAGTTCGCCCCCTTCAGTCGCTGAGCCATCTGCTAAGACTTGACCTGCTACGACGCGATCGCCCACAAACACAATTGGGCGTTGGTTCAAGCAGGTATCTTGGTTAGAGCGCTGATACTTCTGAAGCTGATACTCAGTTTCTTTGCCGTTTGTATCTTTGACGCGAATTTTATCAGCCGAGACATAGGTGACTTCACCATCGGCGCGGCTGACAATTACCATCCCAGAGTCACGAGCTGCCTGCGCTTCTAAACCAGTTCCGACTAACGGACGTTCTGGGCGCAGCAGAGGCACAGCCTGACGTTGCATGTTAGAACCCATCAGAGCCCGGTTCGCGTCATCATGCTCCAAGAAAGGAATCAGCGAAGCAGCGACCGAAATGATTTGCACCGGTGAAACAGCCACATAGTCAACCTGGTCAGGGGTTGTAGTGGTGAAGTCTTGCCGATAACGAACGGGGACAGTCGCGCCTTGAATATGACCCGCCTCATCCATCGGGATGTCACCTGGTGCGACCCGCAGATCGTCTTCTTCGTCAGCCGTCATGTAGATTGGTGGCTGATCCTTAAGCACCCGACCATTCTCTACCGGATAGAAGGGGGTTTCGATAAAGCCGTAAGCATTAACCCGAGCGTGGGTTGCCAAGGAACCGATCAGACCTGCGTTTGGACCTTCAGGTGTCTCAATGGGGCAGATCCGACCATAGTGGCTGGGGTGAATATCTCGGACTGCGAAGCCCGCTCTTTCCCGCGTCAGACCACCAGGCCCCAAAGCACTCAAACGGCGCTTGTGCGTCAATTCAGCCAGTGGATTCGTTTGATCCATGAACTGAGACAATTGGCTGGAACCGAAGAACTCTTTAATTGCCGCAACCAGAGGTTTGGGGTTAACCAACGACGCAGGTGTTAGAGCATCAGCATCAGAAACCGTCATCCGCTCCCGAATGATCCGCTCTAAGCGATTGAGACCGACACGGACTTGGTTTTGCAACAGTTCACCAACCGATCGCACCCGGCGATTGCCTAGGTGGTCAATGTCGTCGATGCTACCGATGTCAAATTCCAAGTTGATCAGGTAATCGATCGCAGCCAGAATGTCTTGGGGCGTGAGTACCCGCACTGTATCAGGCACATTGAGGCGCAGCTTTTTGTTGAGCTTGTAGCGACCCACACGGCCCAAATCATACCGCTTCGGATCAAAGAAGCGAGAATCGAGGAGTTGTTGCCCCCCAGAAACGGTTGGAGGCTCACCCGGACGCAGTTTGCGATACAGCTCCATTAGAGCTTCTTCTTCGCTAAACTGTCCTTCCTTCTCAATCGTTTTTTGGAAATATTCTGGGTGACGCAGAGCATCAAAAATTTCGTTATCGGTAAGACCCAACGCCTTTAAGAGCACCTGAGCCGAGAGCTTTCGGGTCTTATCAATTCTGACCCACACCAGGTCGTTCTTGTCAGTCTCAAACTTGAGCCAAGCACCCCGGTTAGGAATCAAACTGGCATTGTAAGTGCGGCGACCGTTCTTATCAGTTTCTGACTTATAGTAGACGCCGGGGCTGCGCACAATTTGATTCACGATTACGCGCTCAGCACCATTGATGATGAAGGTGCCGCGATCGGTCATCAGGGGCAGGTCACCGATAAAGACTTCCTGCTCTTTAATTTCGCCTGTTTCTTTGTTGATCAGGCGCGTCGGGACATACATCTGAACGGCATAAGTGCCATCCCGCCGCTTTGCCTCATCAACATCGTACTTCGGTCGTTTCAGCTTGTAATCTTTGCCTAGAAAATGCAGCTCTAGCTTGCCCGTGTAGTCAGTGATGGGCGAGAAGCTTTCGAGTTCCTCAATGAGTCCTTCTTCAAGGAACCAGCGAAAACTAGATCGCTGAATTTCGACCAAGTCTGGAAGGGTGAAGGCCAGTGCAGTTTGAGTCTGATTAGTCATGCGTCTCCTCAGGAGGGTCACGCCCAGCGCGAGTCCCAGATGTTATGCGATCTGCACAAAAATGTCAACAGAAAATTTTGGATCCTGACTAGAAGAACCCAAAGATGTAGTCTAGCGAATTAGGTGGGTAGTTGAGAGATGTTAAGAGAATCTCCAATTGGCTTGTTTGGCTAGCAAGCTTGATTTTGGTCAGAAACGAAAGTGTGAGGCTGTAGTTTTTGTAGCTATCTCATTCCAGACCGCGAGACAGTTTTGGCAGGTAACACTTCAAATCAATCACTCGATTAGAGATTACCCGGTTGACTGTTCACAGTCTTATATATTATGGCTCAAGCAATCCTAATTTGTGGAACTCTCTTTAGCGACTTAGCTAGCGTGAGCTGGTAAACCCGTCGTTGCTGGAGACTGACTAGCAATTGCTTGTTGAGATAGACCAAAAAGTCGGCAGGCATTTTGGGTTGTTTGCGTTGCCAACTCTTCTACAGACAGTTCTCGTAGGCGAGCCACTTGTTCGGCAACATAGCGTACATAGGCAGGCTCGTTGCGTCGTTGCCCTCTTTTGGGTACCGGAGCCAAGAAAGGACAATCTGTTTCAATCAAGAGGCGATCGCTCGGAACCATGCAGGCAGAGGCGTGAATTTGCGTCGCGTTCTTAAACGTTACGGTTCCACTGAAGCTGATGTAGAAGCCTAAATCTAAAAACCACTGAGTTTCAGTTGGTGTCCCACCCCAGCAGTGCATGACTCCTTGTACAGGCCCTTGGGTTTGCCAGAAGTCTCGTAAAACTTCAGCCATTTCAGCAGCAGCATCTCGGCAGTGAATAATGACTGGCAAATTTAATTGCTGAGCAATCATTAGTTGAGCTTGGAAAGCCGCAATTTGCTGATCTCGGTTACTGGCTTTATAAAAATCTAAACCAGTTTCCCCAATAGCCACGACTCTAGAGTCAGATGCAGCTAAGGCTTGAATTTGCTCTTGAGACGTTGAAGTCCACTGATCGACATCTAAGGGATGTAGACCCACCGCAAAAAAAAATTCTGGAAAACGATCGGCGATCGCTTGAATTCCAGAAAATTCTTTGGGTTCTACGCAGGAGTGAACCAGGTAAATCACGCCAGCATCTCGCCATCGCTGAGCTACAGCCTCTAAATCGGGCTGAAACGCATCGAAGTTGATGTGAACATGGGTGTCAACTAACTGCATAAGAGTGCGGCTTAACGGCTTTTAGTGTGAGCAGCAAATTAGCTTTTAGACTTAGGCTGGCACTCAGGCAGTCACGTTTTTTGAACGACATAAAAAATCTCAGACCCATGTCTGAGCAGACAATGACCTCAAGCTTGATTCGCTAATACCAACTTGAGAGCCTCGCCAATTTTTTAAGACGCTGCCGCTTCTTGACGCTTGAGCGCCTTAGCCAAACGAGATTTTTTGCGGGCACCATTATTGCGGTGCAAAACGCCCTTCTTCACAGCCTTGTCAATTTTGCTAAAAGCATCAGACAACCGTTGTTGCACTTCTTGCTTCAGCTCTGGGCTGGGATTTGCTGCATAGCTCTCCACAGCTGCCAAATACTTCTTAGTCAGGGTTTTAACCGATGACTTGTAGGTCTTGTTACGCAAACGATTGCGTTCTGCGATTTTGACGCGTTTGATAGCGGACTTGATATTCGCCACAGCCAGTCCTAAGAAAACTCTCTACAACTATTGAACAAAAATATAAAATACCAGAAAAACTAATATAGCATCTAGTCACCCTATTCCGATCGTTTAAAAATCCGGGTTAAGCTAGAGAAACGAGCACGGGTTCGTAAAACCTGCTCACAGACGGGTACTTCTTAATCGAGGTTGTCATTCTGACTCCATGCTGCGAATTATTACTCAGCGAACTGAGGCACGAACCGAACTGCGGCGTATCTGCGATCGCACCCATGATGATCAGGTGTTTCACAAGGAAGCTACTGTTCGGGAAGTGTTACAAGCCGTAAAGCGGCAAGGCGATCGCGCTCTCTTACACTACACCGCCGAGTTTGATCAGCAGGTTTTGAAGCCTGAAGAATTACGCGTTAGCGGTTCGGAGCTAGATGCTGCTTATCAACAAGTCTCTAAAGAACTTTTAGATGCCATTCGTCTGGCTTGTCACCGCATTGAAGCTTTTCATCGCCAACGAGTCCCCAAGAGCTGGGTGCAATTTGGTGAAGATGAAATTGTCTTGGGCAAACGCTACACCCCGGTAGACCGAGCAGGTTTGTATGTACCGGGTGGACGGGCAGCTTATCCCAGCACCGTTTTGATGAATGCGATTCCGGCTAAGGTGGCTCAGGTACCTCGCATTGTCATGGTCACCCCACCTGGCCCCGAAAAGACAGTTAATCCCGCCGTTTTAGTCGCCGCTCAAGAAGCCGGAATTCAAGAAATTTACCGAATTGGTGGTGCTCAAGCGATCGCGGCCCTGGCTTTTGGAACTGAGACAATTCCGAAAGTCGATGTGATTACTGGCCCTGGCAATATTTACGTCACCCTCGCGAAAAAACTCGTTTACGGCACAGTCGGAATCGACTCTCTGGCTGGCCCCTCGGAAGTGCTGATCATTGCGGATGAAGCTGCGAATCCAGTTTATGTGGCGGCTGATATGTTAGCTCAAGCCGAGCACGACCCCATGGCAGCGGCAATTTTGATTACGACAGATGGATCACTGGCCTTGAAGGTGGTGGCTGAGGTTGAGCAACAACTGATTGACCACCCCCGCCGTACCTTAACCGAAAAAGCGATCGCCCACTATGGCCTGATTGTGGTGGTTGATTCTTTAGAAACCGCAGCCGAACTCTCTAACGAATTTGCACCAGAGCACTTAGAGCTAGAAGTCGCCGATCCGTGGAGTTTGGTAGAGCATATCCGCCATGCAGGGGCAATCTTCTTAGGTTCCTCAACCCCAGAAGCGGTTGGTGATTATTTAGCAGGGCCAAACCACACCCTGCCCACCTCTGGCTCAGCTCGTTATGCATCTGCACTGGGAGTGGAAACCTTTATGAAGCACTCCAGCTTGATTCAATACAGCCCAACCGCTTTGCAGAAAGTTGCTGATGCGATCGATGTCTTGGCAACCGCCGAAGGACTTCCTTCTCATGCAGAGTCAGTGCGCTTACGCCGCAACGCTCATGACAACTCGCAATCATAGAAAAAAGCAAAGTTTGCGAGTCTAGACAGCAAAATGCCGATAAGCTAGCTACAAGCACTTGCGATCGGCAATCGGCGTTTGACACCCAAGACCCAGGCGGCTCATCATCGGGCTGCCTGGATTAGACTGCATTGAGGCACAGGAGATCTGCCATGTTGAAGACCATCTTGGTAGCTCTAGACGGCTCTGATCTTGCAGAGCATGTTATTCAAGCACTACATCATCTACCCATCCAGTCCTCTACCCAAATCGTGCTCGCTCACGTAGTTTCAACCGCAGGCAACAGCCCGGAAGTTGCGGCTGATCATCCTCAAGCAGATTTTGAGCCGATCCCTTATCGCCACATCGAAAAACAGCTTCAGGCTTATCAGGCAGATTTAGCTTGCGCAACTGAGCTAGAAATCGTCAGCGGCGACCCGGCAGAAGAAATTGTGCGACTTGCCAATATTCACCAGGCTGATTTAGTCGTGATTGGTACTCGTGGTCTTACAGGCTTGAGCCGTATTCTTCAAGGTTCTGTGAGTAATCAAGTGGTAGAAAACTCCCCATGCTCGGTCTGGGTTGTCAAACCTCCCCTGCCTGCTAAACCTTAAAATTTTTGGTTTCAAGTGTCGATTGGAGTGCTTGCAATCATCAAGCTAAACCTCCTCAAGCTCAATACAAGCCCCTGAGCCATCATTAAGGGAATACAATGCCTTTATCGCTCCTGTGAGTCTGGCTCTGGATCACAGTCAATTTTGCGCTCACTATGAATGCAATGCTAGGCAAACTCTTAGGCTCACGATACAAAGTGGTTCAGGTTTTGGGGTCAGGTGGGTTTGGTCATACTTACATTGCAGAAGATACGCAGCGACCGGGTAACCCTGCTTGTGTGCTTAAGCATCTGAGCTTTCATAGCCACGATCCGGCTGTGCTGCAACAAGTGCGACGGCTGTTTTATGCCGAGGCAGAGACTTTAGAAAAACTGGGTCAACATCACCCCCAAATTCCTCAACTGCTTGCCTATTTTGAGGAAGCCGCAGAGTTTTATCTCGTTCAAGAATTTATTGTTGGCACTTCATTAAATGTCGAATTGACTTTAGGAACCAAGTGGTCAGAAGCACAGGCGATCGCGCTTTTAGAAGATGTGCTGGCAGTGCTTGACTACATCCACGCTCAAGGAGTCATTCACCGAGACCTCAAACCTGAGAACCTGATTCGGCGTCAGCAAGATGGCAAGTTGGTTCTGATCGATTTTGGAGCTGTCAAAACGATTACGACTCAGGTCACGGCAGTCGCAAGTCAAACTTACCTGAGCATGCCGATTTACACCTCAGGCTATGCGCCTAGTGAGCAGTGTTTAGGGCAACCACGCTTCAATAGCGATCTCTATGCTCTCGGCATGATCACGATCCAAACGTTGACGGGATTGCGCCCAGTTCAGTTACCACTCAACCCCAATACTTCAGAGGTGGTTTGGCGTGACCAAGCTCAGGTGAGCGATCAACTCGCTAACATCCTCGACAAGATGGTGCGCTATCACTTTGCAGAGCGATATCAATCAGCAGCAGAGGTTTTACGAGATCTCAGTCAGTTCACCGATTCCCCGCTGCCTCCTGTCACTCCAACAAAGACCCAGTTTGTTAAGGGACAGAAGTTGTGGTTGGCGATCGCGGGGCTAGGGGTTGTCTCTCTTGCCACAATAGGTATTGTGTTGGCGTGGCGGCATCAACTTCTTGGCAACCCAACCTCTTCAACGCCAGTGGTTACCCAACCTACAGCAATTCCGGCTCATACAGATCAACACATCAGTTGGGGAGAACGCATTCTTACACCCGGCTCAGTCAACGCTCTCAAGCAAAAAGGAGTTGCTGCCTTAGCGACTAAAGCTTATCAACCTGCGATCGCTGCTCTATCAGCCGCCCATCAAAGCGATCGCAGTGATCCAGAGACGTTGATTTACTTAAATAATGCTCAGATTGGCAAGGCTCCAGCCCATGCGATCGCGGTTGTTGTGCCGTTGAGTGCCTTAACTCTGCCGTCGAAATTTTACGGGGGGTGGCTCAAGCTCAAGCGCAGATTAATCAAGCCGGGGGAATTGGAGGAGTTCCACTTAAAGTAGCGATCGCCGATGATCAAGACCGACCCGAAACAGCCCAGGCGATCGCTAAAACCTGGGTGCAGCAACCTCACGTTTTGGGAGTGATTGGTCACGGCACCAGTGATACCACCTTAGCGACTGGACAGATTTACCAAGCGGGGCAGTTGGTGATGATTTCTCCGACTAGCTCAGCCGTCAGTGTGTCCAACCTGGGCAGCTATATTTTTCGGACGGTACCTAGCGATCGCTTTATGGCCCGGGCACTCTGCACCTATATGCTGACGCAGCTTCGCAAACAGCGAGTCGCCGTTTTTTACGATGCGAATAATAGTTATAGCCGTTCGCTTCGAGATGAGTTTCAGAATGCGCTGTTTTATAGTGGTCAAGGCAAGATTGTTGCAGAATTTGATCTTGCCAACCCCAACTTCAATGCTTACGAAAATCTAGAGCAGGCAATTCAAAAAAAAGCTGATGTGATCATGCTCGCCTCTCAAGGGTCAGCCAGCGATCGCGCCTTGCAAGTGGTGCAAATCAATCAGCGACGGTTGCCGATCCTTGCCGGAGACAGCATTTACACACGCAAAACCTTACAAATTGGTGGAGCTGCTGCCATAAATATGGTGTTGGCTGTGCCTTCTAATATATTGGGTAATGCTCAACTGCCTTTTCAGAAGCAAGCTGTGCAGTTATGGGGCAGTGAAGCTAACTGGCGCACGGCACTCGCTTATGATGCGGCTCAAGCTCTAATTGCAGCGATTGGACAAGATGCTTCGCGAGCCGGAATCCAGCAGGCTTTATCGACTCCTAGCTTTTCGGCTCAGGGTGCCACGGGTTCGATTCATTTTTCTCCGGTAGGCGATCGCGAAGAAATAGTTCAGCTTGTCACCGTTGCTCCGGTTGCGTCTCAAAAAAATATTTATACATTTAAGCCACTGAACTAAGGCTCAGTGGCTCATCAGCATTATTTCCTGATCAATTGAAAGTCTAGGGTGTTACTGTTCCCGTCGGTGCTACTGGAACTACTAGCGGTTGCATGGTGCCTGCAGGCTGGGGCGTCTCTTTCTTTAAGCGCATCAACTGCTGTTTCTTAAATAGATCAGCCGCATCATTAAGGTTTTGCTGTTGCTCTGAGGAGAAATCTTCTAGACTACGACCGTTGCCTAAAGTCAGTTGGTGCATCAGGTCAAAGAGAGATGATGCATTACCAGAGCGGTTAGAAAACGGATCAGAGCCACCATCATTGGGCTTAAAGTCTTCGAGAGGCTGCACAGGATTAGCGGTTTGAGCCAAAGTCGCTTGAGATAGCAAAACTGGACAGGCTACCACTCCTACTAAGGTTGCGATCGCCAGCCGAGTCATTTGTTGAGCCGAAGCTGAGATTGCCTGAGTCCGCGTTTTCATAGAGTTGTCGGGAGTTCGATAATTAACTACGTAAAGAGTTTGAGCGTCAACCAGTCAAGAACTTACTCTACTAGCCGCGCTTCGGAATGGATCAAACTCTTGCCTCTAAGACGTTAGAAGAGGGTAAAAGGCTCCCATTCGCTTAGTGCCAGTGTAGCGCTGTTCTAAGTGGCTCGCAATTAGCAGCACTTGACCACCCTACGCAAAAGTTCGCCGCAGCAAAGGTTGAATACTCAAGAGAGCGATCGCATCAAACAGAAGCAAGACAAGCAGCGCCCCACCTAAACTAACAGCTCCCCAAGGTGCTTGCATCACCGCGCTACCGATTGCCCAATCATTGTTTAAGTACAAGTAGCGAATGGGTTCGATCGCGTAACTAAGGGGATTGAGCGTTGCTACCACTTGTAACCAGCTCGGCATAAACGATAAGGGAGCTAAGGCAGTGCTGGCAAACAACAGCGGCAGATTGGTCACGAAAATGACGGCAATCAGTTCGACGTGACCGGGCAGTGCAAAAGCCAAACCCAGGCTCAACCCCGTCACTCCCAGCACGAGCAAAAAGACAATCAGTGCGACTAGACCCAACCCAGCGATGCTAGGTAAACCGCCACCCAGGAAGGCGATCGCGGTCACGATTACAGCCGTTTGGATCAAGCTTAAGGTCGTAATGAAGATCGCTGAAGCAGTCACAATTGAAAAGCGAGAGGCCAAAGGAGCCACCAACAAGCGGTTCAAAAAGCCAAACTCGCGATCGAACATCACGGGTAAGCCGGCATTCAATGCTCCACCAAAGGCTGTGAACACAATGATCCCAGCCCCAAGAAATTGCCCGTAATTAATGTTCTGACCAAACAGACCTTGAGGTGCATTTTGAAATAGCGCCCCAAACAATACCAACCACATCAGAGGTTGAATGATCCCAGCGGCAAGGGTTGAAGGTCGTCGTTGTAACTGAATGAACAACCGCCGAGTTAACGCCAATGTTTCTTGCACAAAATCTTGTAATGGATGCACTGGAATGCGGTTTTTGGCAGGAGCCGTCAAACTAGAACCGAGCGATCGCCCTGGCTCTCTTCCAGTAGCAACCTCGGCTGGAGTAGGTGTAATACTTTGGCTCATAACATTTTCCTTTTCACATCGCTGCTACAGAACTCGCAAGAGGCTCGAGCGAAATGCTGACAAATTTGCGATCGCCTTTAACGCATCGCCTGCTTTCTTTCTAGCTTAGGATCGCGACTCGTGGCAGCGGCTAATTCTGCATCCATCAATGTGCGCCCCGTCGCTGCCAAATAGACATCATCCAGGCTAGGACGCGCTTGAGCAATCCCAAAAATTGGCAACCCTGCTGATTGCAAAGCCTGCTGAATCGTACTCAAAGCATCTGATTGAGACTGGACGACTAAATTGAGCGAATTCCCTTGAGCGCTGTTGATGATTACTTCTTGCACAAACGGCAAGTCGGTCAACATGGCCTGAGCTTGTTGGGCTTCTTCTAGTGGCGAAAATTCTCGAATCCGTAGCGTAATGCGATCGCCCCCCACCTGATCTTTGAGAGCGGAAGGGGTATCACTGGCAATAACGACACCGCGATCAATAATTGCCACGCGATCGGCAAGAGCGTCCACTTCTTCGAGATAGTGACTGGTGATCAAGACCGAAGTCCCGGCGGCTCTCAATTCTCGCAAGAAATCCCAAACAGCCACCCGACTTTCAATGTCTAACCCCACCGTTGGCTCATCTAACACCAAAACATCGGGCTGGTGCAGCAAACCTGCCGCTAGATCTAAGCGCTTTCGCAAGCCACCCGAATAGGTTCCAGTTTTTTTGTCTGCCCACTCTGCTAAACCTAGAAGGGCGATCGCGGTTTCAATCCGGGTTTTCGCTTCTGCACGCGGCAAATGATAGAGATCGGCTTGCAGTTGCAACAACTCACGCCCGGTCAGCACCTTGTCGAGCGCCACTTCTTGAGCCACGTAGCCTAGTAATTGTCGGGCTAGTCGAGGTTGCTCAACGACTGAGACCCCAGAAACTTCAATCTTGCCTGCATCCGGGCGAGCCAGGGTACACAAGCAGCGCAGTGTTGTGGTTTTACCTGCTCCATTTGGGCCTAGGAGACCAAAAATTTCTCCCGGTTCTACCTGCAAGGAAACGTCTTTGACCGCTTCAACCGTGCCATAACGCTTCTGGAGATTTTGAATCAGAACGGCGGGAGCCATAGTTCTTAATATTCCTTAAGAGCAAATATTAGGGGAAATAGCATCCTCTCTCATTTTAGTAAGCGATCGCTTGCAACATCGGGATCGCACTGAGCAAGGTTTGCAGATGATCTCCGGCTAAGCTGATCCAGTGGTGGGTGAGGGGCAAGCTATCAACTCCCATGCCTGCACACAACAGCATCATGTAGAGGATCGAATACTTAAACAGCGATCGCGCCGACTCTTGACTGGTCGGGTTTTGCAGCAGTTGCCATGCTTTGTAGGCAAACAGACCGCCGAGCCACAGAGCAACTACTGTATAGACCAGCCCCATCACGCCGAGTGGGTAGACCAGTAACAAACTGATGGGGATCAACAGCAGCGTGTACCACCAAATTTGCCAAGCTGTGGCTGCTTCACCTTCCACCACAGGCAACATCGGCACACCTACACTGGCATAATCTTTGCGGATCATGAGAGCCAGCGCCCAAAAGTGAGGTGGAGTCCAGAAAAAGACGATCGCGAACAGCACCCAAGCGGCCCAGCTCAGATCACCTGTCACGGCTGCCCAACCAACCAACGGTGGAATCGCACCTGCAGCCCCACCAATCACAATATTTTGCGTGCTGTGCCGTTTGAGCCAGTGAGTGTAGACCAACACATAAACGACAATCCCCGACATCGCCAGCAGCGCCGCCAAGAGATTGGCAAATGCGGTCAACAGCGAGAAGGAAATTGAAGCCAGAGCGATCGCAAAAATCAGGGCATCCCGTGGGTGAACTCGTCCCGACGGTAGGGGGCGATGCCGGGTGCGCTCCATGATGTAGTCAATATCGCGATCGTATAAGCAGTTAATGGTATTCGCCGAAGCCGCTGCTAAAGCTCCCCCGGTTAGCGTCACCAACAACAGCAGGGGGTTAACCTGGCCTTCTGCCGCAATCCACATACCGCCCGCAGTTGTAATGAGCAACAAGAGAATAATGCGAGGCTTAGTGAGCTGATAGTAGCTTTGAATAATCTGAAAGAAATTTTGGTTCCGGCGAGGGGCTTGAGTCCAAAAAGTTTCTTGCATTCGTCATTTTTCCTATAAAAACATGCAGGTTCATGCAGATTGCTGTTTTTCCTGCCAGTACCCAGAGCCCAGGCGATCGCTAGCATGATCAATGGGGCGATTCTAAGCAGGCTCTGAATGAACACTCGACAACGAATCGATGGCTGTGTGGGTCTGTGCTTGAGGCGCTAAAACGGTTTGGCGATCGCGCAAAGCTAAAACCGTAAACGCCACCAAAGTTCCTAGCAAAGCAGCCCCGGTCATTTGATGCGCCACGGTCAACGGCTCTACCTGTAGGTGTAAACGAAAAGTTGCGATTCCTAAAACGACCTGAAGGCAGAGACATGCAGCCAGCCAATTTGCCAATCGCCGCAACCAGGGGTGCAAAGCTGGAGTGCGCCAAACTAAAGCCACCACAGTCAGCGTTGCCACACTCGCAGGCACTACGCCCACAATATGGCTGTTCATGACACTGCAAAGCTGAGAGCCCGCAAAGCATTGATGCACAGCCCACCGAGAGGCAACGAGCGCTCCTAAGATGCTTTGGGCATAAATTAAAATCGCAGCCGTCAAGCTCACCCAAGGCAAGCGACCTACAGTTCCGGTGCCTTGATAAGGAACTAAAGCCACCCAAATGGCAACCAGGGTCAAGAAAAACAGCAGCGCCGTGCCAAGATGGGCAGTCACGATGTCAAAGCGCAACAGTTCGGTCACTGTCAGCCCGCCCAACACCCCTTGAAAAACAATCAGCCCTAGGGCAAAGCTGGCAGCCCAAGGTAGCCAACCGGGTAAACGCTGTCGATTCCACCAACTCATACCGACTAGGGCGATCGCTGAGAAGCCGACGAGAGAGGCATCTAAGCGGTGAAACCATTCGAGAAACACCTGCAAATTCATCTGCTGACTTGGCACCAATTTGCCATAGCACAGGGGCCAATCTGGGCAAGCCAACCCCGCATTCATCACACGAGTCGCGCTTCCCACCGCCATCAACAGCAGCGTCGCGATCGCCATCCTCATCACAAAACGAGCAATCCATTGCGTGAGCGAGGATGTTTCAGTCGCATTCGTGGCATTGGGCGAAAGGACGGAATCTGCCATAAGTTCAAATTCCTAGACTAAACTTAATCAAATTTGGAGCTTGCGCTCATCCTCACCCTAGCACTCCAATTTTGGAATCAAAGGGTTTTAGTGATTACTTTAAGAATGATCTGCAAAAGAAGCAGGTAACTTTGGAAGTTTTGCTGAATTGTGAGCAAGCGAACACAAGCAATTTCATTTAATTGCTCACGATTACACCGCGTGACAACAAATTTTCAAAAGTTTAATTACATTAAAAATCCAGAAAGATAATAAAGATTTTCTGCTGATCAATCATCCGTCTTCAGTGCGATCCCGAAGAAAATCCTAAGGATTTACAATGACGACCGAACTTCTAATTTGCCTGCTTTACCTTGGTAGGTAGACGATCGACCAAAACTTAAATGGTTTTATTGATTACCCTTGAGTAAAACTATCGCAGCACTAAGCCTCCTAGTGCAGATACAACTATCGAGCGAGGATGGCCTCACTCAGTTATGTGGTTATTGATCTGAAAGAAGTTAGTTTTGTAGGAAGTTTCAACGAGCCGTGAAAATTCCAAGTGCCATTTGGACGATGCTGGCTGGGATTGCGCTAACGCTGGTTAGCCTTTGGTACGGTCAGAATCATGGTCTGCTACCAACCGCAGCCTCTGAAGAAGCTCCCCTGATTGATGGGCTGTTTAACGTCATGATGACGATCAGCACCGGAATCTTCTTGTTAGTTCAGGGGATTTTGATCCTCTCTGTGATTCGTTTTCGTCGTCGTGAGGGAGATGATACTGACGGCCCACCCGTACATGGCAACATCCCCTTAGAAATTCTTTGGACTGCAATCCCGGCTGTGATTGTTTTGGGGATCTCGGTCTACAGTTTTGAAGTTTATTTGCGAGAAGGTGGGATTCAGCCGACCGATCACATGGCGGCTCACCAAGCTCACGAGCGCGTTGCCCAAATGCCCGGAGCGGCGATCGCGGCGACTTTAACCGACACCGAAAATCGCAACCAGCAGAAGCAAGACGAAGCCACCCAAGATCCCGCTACGGCTACGGTGAGAAATGAAGAAATCCCCCAACGCCAAGATGCCCCAGCCATGGGTGTGAAGGCGGGTGAAATTGGGCCGATGCCTAATAAATCTCAAGCCTCAGAGTTTGTGGTCAATGTCACCGGGTTGCAATATGCCTGGATCTTCACCTATCCCGACTCTGGTGTGGTTTCTGGCGAGTTGCACCTACCTGCCAATCGGCAAGTCAAACTCAACATCTCAGCCAATGATGTGATTCATGCTTTCTGGGTGCCGGAGTTTCGCTTAAAGCAAGATGCCGTCCCAGGTTTACAGAGCGAACTGCACTTTACACCTAACCGATTGGGAGAATACCCCGTCATCTGTGCCGAGCTTTGCGGTGCCTATCATGGAGCGATGAAGACTCGGGTTCTCGTACAAGCTCCTCAAGAGTTTGATGCTTGGGTGCAGAGTCAGAAAGTGGCTGCCAACCCAGACTTGACCGAAGCGATCGCCACCAACCCCAGCGATCGCACCCCTGATGAGTTTTTGGCACCCTACACCCAAGAGTTGGGCGTCACCACCAATGCGCTCCAGCAAATCCCTCATGCTGATCACTCCATGCATGAGCATTTAGGCATGATTGCCCCCTCGATCCGCTAGCTCAACTCAGCCCAGCTTTTTGACAACACATTGAAATTTGGAGACCGCCTTCTGGCTTCTCTCAAGTATGAGAATTGGCTATGACACAAGCACAGCTTCAAGAAAATGCCAATGTCGCGGCCCACGGTTCGGCCCCCAAAGTCACCCACTGGCGCGAATATTTTGGCTTTAGTACAGACCATAAGGTGATTGGGATTCAATACCTAGTCACCACTTTTATCTTTTACTTAATTGGGGGTGCCCTCGCCACCGCAGTGCGCACCGAGCTGGCAACTCCAGAAGTAGATTTCGTGAGTCGCGAAGTTTACAACGGCCTGTTCACAGTTCACGCGACGGTCATGATCTTTTTGTGGATTGTGCCTGCGGGAACTGGCGGCTTTGGCAACTTCTTAATCCCGTTGCTAATCGGTGCACGGGATATGGCGTTTCCGAAACTAAATGCGATCGCTTTTTGGATCATTCCGCCAGCCGGTCTTTTACTGCTCAGTAGCTTCTTTGTAGGTGCTCCTGCCGCTGGTTGGACTTCTTATCCACCCTTGAGCTTGATCACCGACAAAGCAGGTGAAGCCATCTGGATTTTGAGCGTGCTGCTGTTGGGAACGTCTTCGATTTTGGCAGCCGTCAATTTCCTCGTCACGATCTTCACCATGCGAACTCCAGGCATGGGTTTGAACCAAATGCCGTTGTTTTGCTGGGCGATGCTGGCAACTTCGGCGCTGGCTCTGATTGCCACACCCGTTCTTGCAGGTGCGCTCATCCTTTTAGCATTTGATTTGATCGCGGGCACTGCCTTCTTCAACCCAACCGGGGGCGGTGACCCGATCGTTTACCAGCACTTATTCTGGTTTTACTCGCACCCAGCGGTTTACATCATGATCTTGCCGTTCTTTGGCATGATCTCCGAAATTATTCCCGTCCATGCGCGCAAACCGATTTTTGGCTATAAGGCGATCGCCTACTCTAGTGTGGCGATTAGCTTTTTGGGCCTGATTGTCTGGGCACACCACATGTTTACCAGTGGCACTCCAGCCTGGTTACGCATGTTTTTTATGATCACCACGATGGTGATTGCGGTGCCGACCGGGATCAAAGTGTTTAGCTGGTTAGCAACCATTTGGGGCGGCAAACTGCGGTTGAATAGCGCCATGCTGTTTGCAATGGGCTTCGTCTCCATGTTCGTGATTGGCGGCATCAGTGGAGTCATGGTTGCCTCGGTGCCCTTTGACATTCACGTTCACGACACTTACTTCGTGGTGGCTCACCTTCATTACGTGCTCTTTGGCGGTAGCGTCTTTGGCATCTATGCGGGGTTCTATCACTGGTTCCCCAAAATGACCGGGCGGATGATGAATGAAACGTGGGGCAAAATCCACTTCTTCATGATGCTGGTCGGGTTTAACATTACCTTCTTGCCGATGCACAAGCTGGGACTCGAAGGGATGAACCG
>CBIHQL010000004.1:0-26381 GCA_966211855.1 uncultured bacterium | reverse complement strand
AAATCTGGATGGAAGCTGACTTGATATTTGGACTTTAGCTTTAAAAATTCAAGATCTGCTTGACTTTGCTTCTCATTTTTCTGATTGAGCTCTATAAGAAATATTTCCTGCTTGCGTGCATGATCAATTTCGAGTGGTTTGCTTAGTTTTTGCCTCTCTAACCATTTACATTCATTGGAGTTCAGATCCTGTTTGGCCCTAAGCTTTTTCAAAATAGGATACAGTGGACTGGAAGCAGAGATGTCTGGATGGAAGCTGACTTGATATTCAGACTTTAATTCTAAAAATTCAAGATCTGCTTGTCTTTGCTCTTCTTGTTGCCAATAAATTTCCAAGGTTGCTTCACAGCTATTCTCTAAAAGCCAGTTGGATTCAGAGTCAGATAACTCATCTCTCGCATCAAGCTTCTTCAAGATTGAATAAAGAGGCTCTTCAGGAAAATGGCTTAAGTGATTGATCGCCTTATACTTTATTTTTAGGTTTGAGAAGTTTAGAACATCCTGAATTAAGGTGACAGTATGAGAAAGATTGTGATTGTTTAATAGTTTAATTTCTAGGTTTGTAAGAGTATGCGTGTATCCAGTATCTATCTTCCAAAGAATTGAATAAATTAAACTGGAAAGCGGGATTTCCAAATCTTCTGGAATATAATATTTGATTTTTAGCTGTGAAAATTCAGCTTTTAGTCTTTTCTCTTCTTCCGCTTGATACTGTTGTAATCTAATGATTTTTACGGTGCCAAGAAGACGCTTCTCTTCTAGCCATTTGAGCTCTAAATCTGTAATATGAATACCTATGTTCGCTTTTCTGAGTATTAAATACAAAAAACTATCAAACTCAGAATATTTGTACTTATCTACTTGGTATTTATCCTTGAGAGCGTCAAAATGGTACTTTTGTAGTTCACTACTATTCATAATCAAATATCTTGTTTGATAGCTACACTAGCGTGAATGATTAATAAATCTAGATAGGTTAAACGCGATCGCCCTACCTCGCCTAACCAGATCCTTTACCAAAGCTGAGTGGATAACCAATAACCTGCCCACAATCCCAAGCTATCTAGCCCTATTAGGGTCATGAAGCTCAAAATCTTTACCACTCCGCGCCAGAAATCGATGGCTAATTCGTGGCGAAATCGACTGACGATCCATCGCTGCAAAAGTAAGTCTAATTTGTGGTTGGTCGCTCTCCAAGGGAGTGATAGGGCATCCCAGACAGCAGAGCACAGCCAATCATCTGGCAATAAAGAGCCATCTATAAAGGCAGCAAGTAGGGTGCAATACAGCGAAATGCCAACGACCAATATCCATGCGCCAATCGCCCAATTGCCATTTAGAAGCGCAAGGATAAAGCCTAAGCCACTGTGCAACCCTCCGAGCCACAAAACCTCTGACCAAGGAAATTTGGCATTGGCGATCGCTTTTTTATTCTCTGCCTCCTGCCAATTGTGCCAGTTATGCACGGCTCTGGCTCCTTTTCTCAAGAAGCGGCCTAAGGACTGGCTAGAGTTAGATTTGGGTGACTGAGGATTTTGGGGAGGCATGAAAGTAACTCAATAAGCCGTGAGTGAGCCATACTTGAACAACTTCAATGCCTTAAATTGCCCTTCCTGAAAAACAAAAGCGCTAAACTCTCCTGTCCAATTGCTCAATTTTCTGAGAAATTAAGGGGGCGATCGCCGATACTTGTTCACCATTAAGACGTGCGATCGCAGTCAGCTATGGTCAATCATCGAATTCTGCTAGCTTCTGTTGCCTTTGGTGTCAGTTTTGGCCTGAGCTTTGGGACGCACCGTAATCTTGGTAAAGCGTTCTCGGCGGGTGTGCTGACGGTACCAGCTACGTTAATTGCGGCTGTGGTTGTAGAACGACAGCGAAGTTACGCCGCTAAAGGTACACTGGCACTGTTGCATGGTGAAGTTCGCAGTTTGGAGCACCAAGCTGAAGATTTAGAAGAAGACATTCTAGATTTGATCGACACTGAGCAAGTGGTAAAAACGCAGTTGGCAGCCGCTCAAGCGCAGTTACAGCAAGTCAAGTTGCAGATTACCGATTATTGGAATGAAAAAGAAGAACTGGCTTGGAAGCTGAATGTCGTTAAGGCGATGGAATTGCAACTTAAAGAGCAGATTTATCAGTTGCAGGCTCAATACCAAGACTTAGAAGCACAAGAAATTGAAGCGAAGCGATCGCTTGCCCAGATGGATGCGCTCAAAGAGCAAACTGAGGTCAAGCTCACAAGTTGGCAAACCGAGTTGACTCAACTAGAAGCGCAAGTGCAAGAGCGCCAACAACAAAAAGCTGAATTAGAGCAGGCTGTGGCGAGAGGGCAGCAGCAAACCCAACAATTACAAGTTGAGTCATCACGTTTGCAAATAGAAGTCGATCGGCTAGAGCAGCGGCAAACCGAACTCAGCCAATCGTTATCGGTGTTGCAGGCGACTCAGCAACAGCAACAACAGCAAGTAGAGCGACATCCCTTGCAAGCAGCGACCACCGCATTGCAAAACCAGGTCGGTTCGTTGCAGCGAGAGCTAGAGCAGCTTGAAACCCAAATTATCGAGCAGCGTATCCAAAAAGCCACACTTGAACAAGAACTCGCCACGCTCCAAGTGCTGAAGGTGCAAGCAGAAACACAAGTTCTAGAGCCTGAGCCTGCTGAGGAGCCACCTACTGTTTCTGACAAGGCGCTAGGGATTCAGCCGTTTAAGCCTGCAACTTCACCAGCCAGCTTACCGGAAGATTGGCAATCATTCTTGCTGCAACTACCGATGGCTGAGTTTCAGGTGTTGAAGGCGATCGCTGAGCAAGCCAACCCCAGCGCCACCATCAAACAAGTAGCAGAAGCGCATTTGATGATGCCTGAGTTGTTGATCGAGTCGGTGAATGAGAGTGCTTTGGATACCATTGGCGATATCGTGATTGCCACCACCAACCCCGCTGCGATCGCCCCCGAATATCTCTCCCTCGTCCAACAACTGATCAAAGCCTACGAAGACTTGCTGGAGTGAGCTTCACCCGATGCGGGGATAGGCTCAAATCCTAAAGCAGGGCAAGATTGAAAGACTGCATAGACTTAAGAACAAACTCGGTATGTTGGTAAATCGGATTCTGCTTGGCTCGGCTGCGTTTGGTTTAAGCTTTGGTTTGAGTTTTGCTGCTGAGCGTAATGTCCAGCGATCGCTCCTGACCGGGTTGATTGCACCAGGAGCTTATGCAGGAGCAGTCGCATTAGACGATCGCCAAAAACGACGGGTCAAACTGGCAGGGCAAGCGATCGCAGGGCAACTACAAGCCGCTGAACAACGCCAAGCCGAACTAGAACAAGCGCTCTTAACTGCTACCGCCGACAAGCAAGCCGCTGAAACCAGTCTGAGTTATCTGCAAACTGAGATTGAACAACTAAAAGCTCAAATTCAGACGCAACAACAGCAAGAGCAAGACTTGGCGCAAGCGATCGCCACGCTCGAAGGTCGCAAGCAGCAGTTAGAAACGAGCTTTCAGCAGTTACAAGACCGAGTTGAAGGTCTATCAAGTCAAGAAAAAGAGATGCAACAGGCGATCGCCACGACTAGCCAAGAACGCCAAACGTTAGCGGTTGAAGTGGCACGGCTCAATCAAGAACTCGGTCAACTCCAAACACAACTGACTGGAGTGACAGAGCAAAAACTGCAACTCAGCAGCGAAGTGGCAACTCTACAAACCACCAAGCAATTGCTAGAGTCGAATGCCGCAGATTTACAAACGCAGATTCAAACATTAGAGCGATCGCGCCAAACTCTCACCGAATCTCTCATCGAACTCTCTGCGATCGATGTCCAACCTCTCCAATCAGAGATTCAATCATTATCCTCAACATTCATAAGTCAAAAAGCTGAACTAGCATCAGTTCTCGAAAGCCTACTAACCGAAGTTAGGAATCGACTAGCAGAAGCAGATAAGGCTGGTACAACTGAATCGGGGGCTATAGTCCCGGTGTCACAGTCTGAGATTGTGCCAGATGAGGACGATGTTGAGGAGGTTACACCGCCACAACCGCCAATCATCACACCCAGTTGGCACGAGCTAATTAAGCAACTTTCTGATTCTGAATACTGGGCACTTTCAGCAATTCTCAGAGGAGATGCTGAAGAACTGCGACAGATTGCCGATTCAGTGCCAACGATGCCGCAAATACTCATTGAAGGCATTAACGAGAAGGCTGATGAGATTGTTGGTGATCTCCTTTTTGAGACTGGAACCGCTTCTCTGATCCCTCAAATTTATGACGACTATGAGGAGTCTTTGCAGCGTGCGATCGCAGTTGTAGGACGCGACAAATCTCCAGTCACCACAATTGATGTATCCGCTACCCAATCGTCTGCTGTAGTAGTTGAGCTGCTGCCTGCAAAAGCTAAGACCTGGAACTGTATTCTGACCCTGAATAGTGCAGCCAATACCCTAGCGATTAGCCCTGATGGTGAAACTTTAATGAGTGGTCATAGCGATGGTGAAATTTCACTTTGGGAGCTTAGTACAGGGAAATTGCTATTAATGACCTCTCACCCCGACTATACTGGCTCTGTCTATGCGATCGCTGTTCATCCTAAAGGTAAACTGCTGTTTAGTAGCGGTAGTAGCCGAGATATTCAGGTTTGGCATCTCAAGACTCAAAAGATGCAGCGTCCTTTGTCTGGGCACTCTACAGCGGTAAACTCCTTAGCAATTAGTTCTGATGGGCGGCTCCTAGCTAGCGGGAGCGCAGATCGCACGATTAGAGTGTGGGATATCAAATCTGGACGTTCAATAGCTACGTTGCAAGGAGCCTTTAGTTTCGTTACCTCAGTTGCATTTAGCCCTCGACAAGATAAAAGTGTTTTGGCTAGTGGAAGTCAAGATGGCACAATTCGCCTTTGGAATGTAGAAACCAAATCGTCATTCGAGACCTTAGCGGGACATTCTGGCAAGGTCAGTTCTCTGGCTTTTTGCGCTGATGGTAAAACTCTAGTTAGTGCAGGTGCAGAAGGCACAATTAAGATCTGGAATACTCAGTCGGGCGAAAGCACTAGTTTTGCAATTCCCAAAGCGGGTCATTCTTGCGTGGCAGTGAGTCCCAGTGGAACCTTATTAGTGAGTGGCGGTAAAGACTGCACGATCAGATTGTGGGACTTAAAGACGCAAGAAGCCTTAGAACCGTTGACCGAGCATACAGGTAAAATCTGCGCGATCGCCTTTGGGCCAGACAGTGACACCTTTGTGACGAGTAGTGCTGACCAAACCATCAAAGTTTGGCAGTACAGTTAACAGAAACCTCAATTCATCCACCAGCCACGACAGCACCTAGTAAAGACCATGACAAAGCAGAAACTTTCAAAACGTGTCTCCACAGCCTTAATCAATGCCTTGGGTGCAGGGGTGGTGCCTCGGATTGGTCTAGAGCAGATTGCTGTCGGGCGAGAAGTCGAGGTGAAAGCATTGCTGCAAGACCTTGAAAACACGGCTGAAGGTGGGGCCGCGTTTCGGTTTGTCGTAGGTCGTTATGGAGCGGGCAAAAGCTTTATCCTGCAACTGATCCGCAATCAGGCGATGGAACAGGGGTTTGTCGTGGCAGATGCCGACCTGTCACCCGAGCGCCGCTTAGCTGGGGGTAGTGGGCAAAGTATCGCTACCTACCGCGAGTTGATGCAGAATATCGCTACCAAAACTAACCCTGATGGTGGTGCGATCGCCCTCATCTTAGAAAAGTGGATTAGTGGCATTCTGTCTCAGGTGGTGCAAGAAACCGGGAAGCGTCCCAACGATGAAGGGTTTGACCAGTTGGTAGAGGCCAAAATTCATGAGGTTGTGCATACCTTAGAAGGCTTGGTGCATGGCTATGAATTTGCTACCGTAATCACGGCCTATTGGAACGGCTATCGTACCGACAACAATGATCTCAAGGATGCAGCGCTGCGATGGTTAAGAGGGGAATTCCCGACGAAAACCGATGCCAAAGCTGCTTTAGGTGTGAAGGTGATCATTGATGATGAGACTTGGTATGACTACATCAAACTGTTTGCCAAGTTCATTGCTGGAATTGGCTACAAAGGCTTGCTAGTGCTGCTTGACGAAGCCGTACATCTCTACAAAATCACTCATGCAGGTTCTCGTCAAAACAATTACGACAAATTGTTGGCAATGTTCAATGACACGGTGCAAGGTCGCGTCGGTCATCTCAACATCATTTTCGGCGGCACACCCCAGTTTCTCGAAGACTCACGCCGAGGACTCTACAGCGATCCGGCATGGCAACGTCGTACGGCTCAAAGTCGGTTCGCTAAACCCGGTCTGCAAGATACCTCCGGCCCTGTCATCCGTCTAGAACCCTTAACCCAATCTGAGATTCTACAACTATTGCAGCGGTTGGTAGAAGTTCACGCCGCTCACTATGCTTATGCCGCGACCTTAAAGCAGCCAGATCTACAAGCATTCCTCAAAGAGATCACCAACCGCCTAGGTGCAGAAGCATTGCTGACTCCTGGCGAAATTGTCCGCGACTTCATTAGTGTGCTCAATCTACTCCACCAAAATCCCAAACTCTCCCTCGCTCAATTGCTCGGCGGCACCAACTTCCAACCCACCCGCTCTGGCAAAGACCCCAAAGTAGACGCAACCGGAGAATTTGCGGAGTTTACATTGTAAGCAAATGCCATTTATTAATTAGATTTGAACAAAGGCATAAACAACGAGTAAGATCTTAACAGAAGCAACGTTTTATACTATTAGACTTTTAAATTTCAATATTTAGAGATGATATCGTCTCTTGCTCATACTGTTACTAGGCCAAGGAAGCATCTCAATCTCCACCATACCATCCGGTAATATTCTTACATTCTCAACTGTTGTTCGATCCCCAAGCTCTTCTGATTTAACATGAATGGGCTGCCCATTTCTATTCAGTAAGAATCCAAGCCTCATATATAGACCGCTGCCACCACCATTAACTCCAAAAACTACAACTGCATCCTGCAACTTATCGCCATTTAGATCTCCGAGCGTAATACTGGTCAGCTTGATAGAGAAATGAGTGTTAGGATCTTGGTAGATACCGTTATCTAGTTTAAAATTATCGCCTTCAATATTAAGAGTAGAGTTCTTTACTTGATTTGCGCTTAATGAAGTTATGGTCGAATTGCTAAGTAGAGATTTATCTCTGAAGGTTACGGTTGCTCTTTGGCCTGACGAAAATGAATTGGCTGTATCAACTGCTCTTGCAAAAGTATTTACACGACTTCCTTGTATTCTAACGTTTCGAGCAAAGGTACCTAATCCAGGAGCAATGTATTTATCAACTATATTTTCAATGGCAATGTTACCTAAATCAGTTGCTACATCTGAGAAGGCACCCAAAAATGGATTTTGAGCCGGATCGCTGTCAACAGTTACTGAATATCTCACTATTTCTTTCAATAGTTCAGCTAGACGTTGTTTATCAATAAAGTCTAAGCTATAGAGCATAAGAGTTGTAGGTTCACTTTTAAAGATATTAATAGAGGTATTAGAATCTATTGTAAAAACCGTGTCCTTAACGAAGCCCTTGATAAACTCTTTGACTGAGTTAGACTGAGCAAAGTCTGGATCTCCTTTGGCAAGCTGAGCAACTTCAATGGCTAACATTGAAGTGTTGTACCTTAACGCATAAAAGCTTGATTTAGTGATCTGAACAGAGCCACCTACAGGAATCATGACAATAATATTTTGTTCCCTCAAATTTCTTCTACTATCTTCAAGGGGGTATCTACTAAAGAGGGATGCAGGAACCCTTGTAAACAAATCAGTTCCAGACTGAATTAAACCCGTTGGTGGTCTGTTCCCATCAATAATCTTAATATCCTGTAAATTGCCTCTGGAATTATAAACTTCAACTAAACCATCTGCAGAGCCTCGGTTGAAAACTTTTAACTCTAACTTTATAGAGCGATCTGTATTTCTGGTTACTTTAAATTGATCAAATAAAATCCCTGAGTTAGATTCGGTGCTAGTACAATAATCAGGTGCTTGTGAACTGAAAATAGTTCTAAGATTGCGTGTGCAACCCAGATTGACTAACTCAAATTCCTGAGCAAGAGCTTTTGTTGTAAAAGTAGTTGATGTCGTAGCCAATATGCCTAAAAAAAACGCTGCAATTAGAAGGCTGGATGATTTCATGGCTGTAGTGGGTGGAGAGATGGTTAAAATCTGCTTCTTACTGCATAGAAATTAAAAGTCTTAGCAGAAAGCTTCATGTATCTCTATGTTGATCCGCTTTAATTAAATTTTGAAATTAGTCTAAGCTTGAATGTCTTAGCCAGCAAACAGAGTTAATCTTGGCTTGTACACATTCAATGACTAATTGATTCTCCATTTGAAGCCGCTTTCCTTCTTGATAAGTAATTCGCTTGAGGGTTTTGGGATTTCGAAAGTACTGTGAACCACAGACACCATTAAGGCTAACATCCTCGCAAGGTTTATCTCCACGCCCCTGCGAACCCCAAGCTATACTTGCTTTAAATTTTTTGTTCCATGATTGCAGCATACTTATGCCGCCTCCTGCCCAAGAAGTTGATTCATATATACAACCGTTTTGAGTGCCTAGAGTATCCCCACGAAAGAACCAACAAGCAACGTTGACAGGGGGAATACTACCTGATTGAGCAGTGTTCATAAAGAAAGTATTCACTGCAACTATTACTGACACCAAAATAAATTGTTTTTTCATTTTGAGACCTCGCTAATTGTTTGGAGCTAAATTAGAGTTCCCTAATAACCTAGCTCATGAACAGATATCTTGTAAAAACTCTTACTTTTGTACTGGATTGACTGCTAATAGTAAACATGTTCTATTTTTGGCTGCGATCAAGCAATTGTATTACCCCCCTAGTGAGCAGGGCTAATTTATTGTGTGAGGCGTAAAAGACGGGGCAGGTCGTGAGCTAGCGTAATTAATCCCTCGGTAATGGACGGAAAGCCATGGCAACGCAGGAGATTGATCACGATGTTGCGGCAAAGCGCTGTATTAATCGCCGCATTCGGATGATGTAAGGGAGAGCCATCTTCACCGAGCACTACATCTTTGACCCAATGCAATGGATTCTCAATTCGCCAATGGTTCCGAATCAAACTGGCAAACCGAGCCGCACTGGTCAACAGAGAACTAATAAACCAACGACGCTGGTGATAAGGCTTGCCCGCGCGGGTGCCCGTTTGGTCGATGCAGATGGCACTGCGAATGCCCTGCCAGTCCGGTTCAAACTTGCCGCTGCAACCATAGACTCGAACGACACGAGTGACACAGCGATTCCGACTAACTTCATGAGTTGACCAAGTCTGCTGTGGAGTCTGCTCTCAGCGCATCGCTAGCAAGGCTTGCATCAGGGTGCCTTGATTGCCTTTGAGTCCAATCACAAAGTCATTACCTTGCTGGAGGATAGTCGCAATCGTTTTTTTTGAGCATGGAGTGCATCTAAAGTCACGATCTGTCCCTCTAAGTGCAGGGCTGCGAGCAACTGTTGCACCACCTCCAGTTCGCTTTGCTGCTGGTTCTCAAAGGCTTGGGTGCTCAGCACCACCCCTTGCTGTTGACAATAAAGTGACACCAGACTCATAAAGTTCTGCTGGCTACCTTGATGTTCGACTAACGTTCCAGCAATCGCCTTGCCATCCATGGAGAGTCCACTGCCCGCTTCCAACTCAATATATTGCTGTGCCCATTGGTTGAACATCCTGATGAGTTGTCGATAGTCCAACTGCTGCAAAATGGAGCGAAACGTGGAATCCGAGGGCAAGCGCTTCACAGACAGTCCTAGGGCGGCAATCAAGGCGTCTTGGTGCCGTTGAGCGAAGGTCTCGAGTGAACAATAGCCGTGGCACTGACTCATCATGCCGAGTATGACCAACAACAGCACCACCCATAACTCATAGCGCTTGCCCCGTGCGCTGCGGAAATCTTCGACTTGTTGGAGCGCGGCAATCAAACTGACAGGCATATCCGGTGCTTAGAGACATGGTGCCAGTTTAAAGTTTCTCTCTTCACAATAAATTAGCCCTGCCCCTAGTGAGGGATTGCTCTATTAGACTTCTCAAGATTTTTAATTCAAAATACAGATATCTTAAGCAGGGTTGTTGGAGAATTTTGACTGTTTAGTGATTTTTATTATGTTAGCGATCGCTCTCACTACTAGCTTCATGTGAAAGATCAATCGCTTATTACTCTTACCAACTTCTGGGTTAAGGTTTAATACTGAGAAAGGATTCCACTGCAGAGCGTTTAAGAAATTAGGCGATCGCTGGTTGTAGTTAATTTCAACAATCAGACAATACTCTCTCAAAGTCCCATGAACTTACGCAACTCTCTCTTCTCTTGTTTAGCGATCGCAACCCTTGTTGGCATCAGCCTCTACGACAATCGCCCTACAGCAGCCAATCCTGTAGCTCCAGCGGCGACTATTGCGAGTGCAACAACCTCTAAGCAAGTTAAAGTATTTTTCCCCACAAGCCGCAGCCAAAACGATTTTTCTTATGTTGCTCCTGTGGTACGACGAACCCAGACGCAAAGCGTGGCTCAGTTTGCCATTCAGCAATTAATTGCAGGCCCAACTGCACAAGAAAGACAACAAGGTTTCACTGCTCCAATTAATTTGCGAGGCAGTTCTAGCTGTGGTGGAGACTTTAAGCTGGCTGTTTCTTCGGGTGTTGCTAAGTTGCAGTTTTGTAAGCAAGTTGTCTCCAATGGTATTGGAGATGATGCCCGGATTAAAAGCTCAATTACCACTACACTCAAGCAGTTTCCTAGTGTGAATTCGGTGGTGCTTCTCGATCGCAATGGGAATTGTTTGCATGACCAAAGTGGTAATAATCTCTGTTTGCGTCGTAGCTAACAAATATTGCTTTCCATATTGAAGTAATAGATAAGCGATTGCTCTATTGATTAGAAGACATTCAGAGCGATCGCTGATTAGTAAGTAAAAAAGAATCCAAGCTCTTTAAATTAGTTTTTGATCTGAATCACTGTTTAGCTATTGCCTCTAATCTAATGAAAGAATGCCACAATTGCGAGGTGAACAATGAGCGCATGGAAAGCTGGTAGTTTTGATAACGACGATGCATTAGAGTGGGTCAACGACTTTGCGGATGAGCCGAATAGAGAGTTTGTTGAGAGTACTCTAAAGGCTGCGATTGAGAGTGATGAGTATTTAGAAGCGCCTGAGAGTAGTATGGCGATCGCTGCTGCCGAAGTCGTGGCTGCTTTACAAGGTGCCCCACACCCCGCACTGCCAGACGAAATTCAAGAAGTTCTTAGCAGTGGTGAGATTACTGTTGATCAAAACCTTGTAGATTTGGCTCTCAAAGCAGTCGAGCGAATCAAAACAAACTCAGAACTCAAAGAATTGTGGGAAGAAAGTGATGCTTCAGAATGGCTTAGTGCTATAGAAAATCTTGAAGAACGGCTCAGACGATAAGTACTTAATTAGAGAGCGATCGGGAGCTTGAGCGTGAACGTGGTTTGACCAGGAACTGGAGGATTGAGGGTGAGATTACCTTTGTGCGAACGGGCAATTTCCCTCGCTAAACTTAGACCCAGCCCAATGCCTTCTACTTGGCGAGTTCTGGCTGGATCGACGCGATGAAAGCGATCGAAAATTTGTGGGCGATCGCTAGCAGGGATATCTAATGAAGAATTACTGACTGTGACTAGAATCGTGCTGGCTTGTCGCTGAGCATGAATCTGAATCCAGCCTTGAGGGAGATTGTATTTAATCGCGTTACTCACCAGATTTTGCAAGAGTTGTGTCATAAGGTCGCGATCGCCCAAAACCTGTAAACCGTCTGCAATTCTGGCGTTGACTTCTAGCTCTGGAGCCAAAAGTTTAATATCCTCTACCATCTCCCTCAAGAGTTCTGAGAGATCTACTTTAGTTTGAGGGAGACGTATCTGTCCTGCATCTGCCCGTGACAGCAACAACAATTTGCGGACAATGCCACTCAACCGAGATACCTCATCTAAGAGGGTGCAAAGGTCTTGCTGCATTTCAGAGCCAGGTTCCGCTTTTTGGATGGTTTGTTCGAGTTCTCCTTGCAAAATGGTGAGGGGTGTTTTCAGCTCGTGGGCAGCATCGGCACTAAAGCGGGAAGCTTGCTGGAAGCTGCGTTCTAATCGCTCCAGCATTTGGTTAAATACTTGAATCACCTCAACAAATTCCATATCCGTAGCGCCCAGAGTAACTCGTTGATCGAGTCCTTTGACAGTGACTTGACGAATTGTGTGGGTAAGTCGATGGATGGGAGACAAAGCACTGCCAGCGAGTTGCCACGCACCACCTGCAACCAAAAGCAGCACCACCGGGATCGTGATCAGGAAGATACTGCCGATCGCAGTCATTTCTTGATCGACGGCTGCGAGACTGACTGCGATCGCGACTTGTTGGTCTGGTAAAGCCACGGTGCCAATCCGCCATGCCCCTGAGCGAGTTCGCTGCGTGCTGATCTGTGGCCTAGGAGGTGGCGGAGGTTCAGCTCGGTAGAGATCTCTAGCGCGATCGCGAGGGTTGTCGAAGGGCGGAAATCTAGATGAGTCAGTTTGAGGAAGTGTAAGTCTTGGTGGAGCGTTGGTAGAGACTAAATCACTCAAGTTAAGGTCGCTAGGCCAACGATTAGATTGATAAACAATATTGCTATCTCTATCGGTAACGAGTAGGGCGATCGCGGTGCTGCCTGTGCCCAAGGCTTGCGGTAAAACGGTTTCAAAGGCTTGCCAATCTTGCCAACCAGGGCGAGCCGATCGCATCAGTTGATTGTCAAGTTCGGCACTGAGTCGGCTGACTTTGGCATCATGAATCAGCCACCAAGAAATTGCCCCAAACCCGATTAAGGCTCCACCTGCCAACCCAGCAGCAAGCAGAGCAATCCGCAGTCGAAAGGAATGCCGTTTCACAATCAAGACTCTGGTTTGCGAAAACGATAGCCCACGCCCCGCACACTCTCTAACCAATCTGCGCCTCCGATCGCGTCAATCTTTTTGCGAATTCGTTGAATGCAGACATCTACCACATTCGTGCTGGGGTTGAAGTCGTAGCCCCAGACATGCTCCAAAATTTGGGTGCGGGTGAGCACTCGTCCGGGCGATCGCATCAAATATTCCAACAAGTTAAATTCGCGGCTGGTGAGTTCTACCATTTGTTGATTGCAGGTAACTTCGCGAGTAATGCGATCGAGCTTGAGGGGGCCGACAGAGAGAATATTTTGGCGATCGCCCACACTCCGTCGCACTACCGCATGAATTCGTGCTATCAGTTCTTCGACAAAAAAAGGCTTGGCAATGTAGTCATCGGCTCCTAGATTCAAACCTTCGAGGCGATCGTCGAGTTCGGTGCGTGCCGTCAATAAAATCACAGGCACATTCCGCCCTGCCCGCCGCAAGTTCTTGAGAATGGAGAGTCCATCTTTTCCCGGCACCATGATGTCGAGCAACAGCACGTCATACTCGTTGTCCATTGCCTGAGCATAGCCATCGTTGCCGTTGTCGCAATAATCTACGACAAAGCCTTGCTCCTTCAATCCCGCCTGGACGAAGTGGGCAATTTTTAATTCGTCTTCCACCAAAAGAATGTGCATAGTGTTACCTGACGCTCATTTTAGAGCCAGCCACCCTCGACCAAAATTACAAAACTGTAATCCGCTGAGCAGCAGAGTTGTTATTTTGTCGCTGCTTAATCGAAACATAGACAACGCAACGCTCTCTCCTCCTTAAAGGATGGTCGGAATGAAGATTCATCAAAGCTTTTTGGTTCTATCGGCAGTGTCATTGCTCAGCGGAGCCGTCGGATTCACGCTTTCAGGACAGATCGCGTCTGCCCAGCAATCTAATATGGCTCAAAATGCCCAACAACCTGGCGGGCCAATGGGTGGTCAGCAAGGCGGGGCAATGGGTGGTCAGCAAGGTGGGCCTGGTGGAAACTGTCGAGGTGGAGGTCACCGTCCCCCAGATTTAGAGGTCGCCGCCAAGCAGTTAGGAATTACCAAAGATAAGCTCGTTCAAGCTTTGGGGTTGCCTGATAAACCGCCCACTGATGACCAAGGCCGTCCTTCTGGCCCCCCGCCTCGCCCAGACCTCAAAGCCGCTGCCCAACGTTTGGGGATTACAGAAGAGCAACTGATAAAAGCGCTAGGTATTCCTGCTCGTTCGCCCGGTCAAGGCCCGAATGGTCAACAAGGTGGGCCAAGCGCTCCCGGTAATCCTCAATAGGTGGAAGTAAGGGCGAAGCATTCGGGCAGAGATCTTGGAGGAATTATGAGGATCTATCACCGAATGCTTCGCCCCTACAGGGTTAGGGGATATCCTCTGGGAGAATAGTCATCATGATTTCTTTTGTGACGGTTGATTGATTGACTAACCGATTGGCTTGCCGTTCGATTGTTTTCTCAAATAGATTTCTGACTAGCCTGCCGTTACCAAAGCTTTGGTCTCGATTGGTATATAAATTAGAAAGTTTGTCTAGCAGTGTTTCTCTAGCGGTTTGAGTCAGTTGAAAGTGATTTTGTTGACAAACCTGCTCAAACATCTCTAGCAGCTCATGAGGCTGATAATCGGCAAAGTAAAAGTATTTATTAAATCTAGAACTCAAGCCAGGATTGGCATTCATAAAGCGCGACATTTCATCTTCGTAGCCTGCAACAATCACAACTAGGCGATCGCGGTGATCTTCCATCCGCTTCAGCAAAGTATCGATCGCTTCTTGCCCAAAATCGTGGTTGCTACCTGCGGGCTTCAGGGCATAAGCTTCGTCAATAAATAAAACGCCATCTAATGCCGATTCAATCAGCTTGTCTACTTTAATCGCCGTTTGCCCCACATACCCTGCGACTAAGCCGACGCGATCGGTTTCGACTAAGTGGCCTTGACGTAAAATGCCGAGCTGCTTGTAGATTTCACCCATGAGGCGGGCAACGGTCGTTTTACCTGTCCCTGGCGGCCCGCCAAACACAGAATGTAGGGAGATATTTGGGGTTAGCAGCCCGTGTGCTTGCCGCAGTTTCTGAACTTTTAAGAAGTTGACGAGCTGGTTAACCTCGGCTTTAACAGCCTCCATGCCAATGAGAGAACTCAGCTTATCTAATGCTGTATCGAGAGTTTGGGCTTGGGCTGAGTGGGGGCTTTTACTGCCGCTGTGAAGCTTTGCTTTGAGGTGCTGTAGCTCTTCTTCAAGTTCTGAATCCCAGTAAGGCATCTCTACTCCAGAGGGTGTAGCTTGAACTTCAATAGAGTTCCCCGTCTTGACGTAGCAACTTGAAGCATGAGATGTAACGGTCTAGCGATCGCCTACGTTCAATCTTTTAGCGATGCAACTGCACGGAATATACGGACTTTGGTTTTTATTTAACTAACTAAAATTAGAGAAGTTACAGAGTTATGGAATTTGGTCACAATTCTTATTAAATGGCATCCTGTAATTTCACTGATTATTTCAGTCCTCCAAGCGGTCAAATAGAAATCTTAAAAGGATTGAACTGGAGAAATTGCTGAAATAATCTCTAGAATTCTGATAATATTATTTATATAAGTTATTGAATTGTAATATCAAGCTTGGCTGACTTCATATTTTTCTATTGTATTAAAAATAAGTTGAGAGTCGCGATCGCTTGATTCGGAAACTTTTGAGGTCACTTGGGCCTTAAGCCTATATGTTAATAGCCTGTAAGCTACTGGGCTGTAGCATCTAAAATCGGCCTGACTCATTGGTATAACAGGCTCTTGTGTGAAGATTATTTCTCAAAACGATGAAGTTCTGCTATGAACGAAAAAAATCCTTTCAAAGATATAAAACCATGATTTAAATTGGTAAGTCTGAGTGAGTATTTAAACCCTCTTTTTTAAAGAATGCTAACTGTACCTGCTAAACCTGAGTTTGGTTGACGTTCTGTTGGCTCCTGGTTTGGAGTTATAACTTCGGCCCAGATTAACAACGCCTGTAGTTCAAACTTTGGTGGCTGAAACCATAGAAACCTGTTGCATTTCAACGAGCAGCGGTTTTACCTAGAAAAATAAGCAGCCACTCTGGGATCTAAATTTAGGAGAAGCGTAACAATGGCAGCCTCAGTGCCGGTTAATGAAATACCAAGGCTTGAGATTCTACGCCAATATCAAATCCTTGAGACGCCTCCTGAAGCTGCGTTTGATGATCTAGCCCAACTTGCAGCATATATTTGCCAAATTCCGACTGCGCTGATCAGCTTTAGTGATATTCATCGGCATTGGTTTAAGGCCAAAATCGGTCTTAATGTTTCAGAGTTAGATCGAGATATTGCTTTCTGTACGCACGCAGTCTTGCAAACTGAATTATTTATTGTTGAAGATGCCTTAGATGATGAGCGATTCTTTACCAATCCGTTAGTCGTTGCAGACCCAAAGATTCGGTTTTATGCAGGTCAGCCCCTTGTTAATCCTGATGGATATGTGTTGGGGACGCTTTGCGTGATCGATTATGTGCCGCGAGCCCTCACGGTTGATCAGCAAGCCGCTCTAAAAATCGTGGCTCAGCAGGTTATGGCTCAACTAGAGTTAAGGCGAAATTTGCAAGGGTTGATAGATGCCGCGACCCAGCAACAGCAAATGACCCAAGAGCTTTATAGAAGTCGGTCGGCTCTAGAGCACGCAGTCGAAGGCATTGCTCAACTGGATGCTCAAGGCCGCTATCTCATGGTGAATCGAGCCTATGCCGATACCGTGGGCTATTCTCCAGAAGATATGGTAGGCATGGAGTGGCAGCGCACTGTCCATACTGAAGATCTGCCCACTGTTGTCAGTGCCTATCAACAGATGCTGCAAGTTGGGAAAGGTGATGCTGAGGTGAGAGGCATTCGCAAGGATGGTTCTACCTTTTTCAAGCATGTGGTCATGGTCAAGGTGCAAGAGCCAAAACCCGGCTTATTGATGCACTACTGCTTCATGAAAGATATCACCCGTCGGAAGCAGGCTGAAGCGGGATTGCAACTGGCCTATGCCGAACTAGAGCACCAAGTAGAAGAGCGGACTGCACAGTTATCAGCCACCAATCAGCTGTTGAGGCAAGAAGTCATTCGCCGCAAAAAGAAAGAAATTGCTTGGCAACAACAAGCGAAGCGCAATAGTTTAGTCACCGAAATTGCCCAACGCATTCGTCAATCGCTCAATCTGGCAGATACTCTCAATACGACTGTGACCGAGGTGCGATCGCTGCTGCAAACCGATCGCGTGTTTTTATATTGTTTGCACTCCGATGGTAGTGGTGAGGTGATGGTAGAGTCAGTTGCGGCTGGCTGGCGACCGTTATTGGGCACTGCAATGTCACCCGAAGATTTGGCTCTCGCTGCGATCGCTGACTATCGGCAAGGCAAAGTACGGGCGATCGCTGATTTGGCAAGTGCAGATCTGCCACCGAGTACGCGGCAAGCTTTAGCGTCATTTCAAGTGCAAGCGAGTTTGGTAGTGCCCATCCAGCTCGAAACTGAGTTGTGGGGGTTGTTGGTGGCCCATCATTGTAGTGAAGTGCGGCAGTGGAAATCGTTTGCAATTGAACTGCTCCGACAGCTTTCTACCCAAGTCGCGATCGCCATTCAACAAGCCCATCTTTATGAGCAACTTGAGGCCGCTAACCAAAAACTGCATCAGCTTGCTTCCTCAGATGGGTTGACCCAAGTAGCTAACCGCCGCTGTTTTGACCAACGTCTCGCCCATGAGTGGGAACGCTTAACTCGTGAGCAAGCCCCCCTCTCGCTGATTTTGTGCGATATCGACTATTTCAAAGAGTTTAACGATACTTACGGTCACCAAGCGGGCGATCGCTGTCTACAGCAGGTGGCTCAAGCGTTGCGAAAAGCGATTAAACGCCCTGCCGATTTTGTGGCTCGGTATGGTGGTGAAGAATTTGTGATTATCTTGCCCAACACCCCTATTAAAGGGGCGGCTCAAGTGGCAGAACGAATTCGCAAGCAAGTGAAAGCGTTGTCGGTACTACCATTTATGACCCAGCGTTTTGCTTGTGTGACCTTAAGTTTGGGGGTGGCGGGTTGGGTGCCGCAACTAGCTCAGTCCTCTTATGGCTTAGTGACCGCAGCAGACCAAGCCTTGTATCAGGCCAAGTTAGCTGGGCGCGATCGCGTCATGGTGGCGAACTGTGACCTCAACTATGGTCGAATGGGCCAGAGTTTTACAGAAAGTTAATGTCCGGTGAGTGGTTAGGCAACAAGCCTTAAACTAAAAGACTGTTGAGAAATTTGAGAATTAGCTAACCTTTCGTTACAAGTTGGCTAAGTCGAGTCGAGTTTTTTAAATTTTCTACCAGTAGACCCTATGTTTCCGACCCATCGCCCTCGCCGCCTTCGTGCCAATCCTCAGCTTCGTCGGATGGTACGCGAAACCGTTGTGACAACCAGCGATTTGATCTACCCGCTGTTTGCGGTTCCGGGTGAGGCGATCGCCCAGGAAGTAAAGTCGATGCCGGGTGTCTACCAGCTGTCGATCGACAAAATTGTTGAAGAGGCCAAAGAAGTTTACGACTTAGGCATTCCAGCAATCATTCTGTTTGGGATTCCCGCTGACAAAGATACCGATGCCACCGGAGCTTGGCACGACTGCGGCATTGTCCAAAAAGCAGCCACCGCTGTCAAAGAAGCTGTCCCCGACCTGATCGTAATTGCTGACACCTGCTTGTGTGAATACACCTCTCACGGTCACTGCGGCTATTTGCAAGTCGGTGATTTGACCGGACGGGTGCTCAACGACCCCACTTTAGAATTGCTCAAGAAAACCGCCGTTTCTCAAGCTAAAGCCGGAGCTGACATCATTGCGCCCTCCGGGATGATGGATGGGTTCGTGCAAGCGATTCGCCAAGGCTTGGATGAAGCGGGTTTCCAAGATACGCCGATTCTCTCCTACGCTGCCAAGTATGCCTCGGCTTATTATGGCCCCTTCCGTGATGCTGCCGAATCCACGCCTCAATTTGGCGATCGCCGCACCTACCAAATGGATCCCGGTAATGCTCGCGAAGCCATCAAAGAAATTGAGCTAGACATCGCTGAAGGTGCAGATATGTTGATGGTCAAGCCCGCCTTGGCTTACATGGACATCATCTGGCGCGTCAAAGAAGCCAGCAACCTACCCGTCGCAGCTTACAACGTCTCCGGCGAATATTCGATGGTCAAAGCCGCTGCCCTCAACGGCTGGATCGACGAAGAAAAGGTCGTGATGGAAACCATGACCAGCTTCAAGCGCTCTGGAGCTGACCTGATTCTCACCTACCACGCCAAAGACATCGCTCGTTGGTTAGCGTAGGAAAACCTAACCCCCAACCCCTTCCCTGCCAGGGAAGGGGAGCAAGAGGTTCAAAAGCCCCTCGCCTCGCAGGAGAGGGGTTTGGGGAGAGGTTTTTCTTAATCCAACAAATCTGGTTGCTGACGAATAATCTTGTCGTATAACGGTTGGAAGCTAAACCAGCCGATGTTGTGGCTACCCACTTGGCGTTGAGCAATCCGGGCGTTTTCGGGATCGATGACGATCGGGGTTCCGGCGGCTTCAGCCATTAACTGCACCTGGCAAGAGCGATCCATGGTGATGAACCACCAAGCCGCTTCATCAACGGTATGCCCAACCGTCAGGAGACCATGATTGCGAAGAATCAGAGCCTTTTTGTCTCCGAGAGATGTAGCGATCCGACGGCCTTCATTGGGGTCGAGGACGACGCCTGTGTAGTCGTCAAACAAGGCGTGATCTTCGTAAAACGAGCAGGCATCTTGGGTGAGAGGATCGAGCAAGCGACCCAAGCAAGACCAGGTTTTGCCGTAAGTTGAGTGGGCATGAGCGGCTGCCACTACATCGGGACGCGCTGCATGAATTTGCGAGTGGATGGCAAAAGCGGCACGATTGACGGGGCGATCGCCTTGCACGACCTCGCCTTGGTCATTCACCAAAATCAAATCCCTCACCCGAATATGACCGAAGTACATGCCGAAGGGGTTCACCCAAAACTGGTCGGTATGTTCGGGGTCGCGGACGGTGATATGTCCGGCAACGCCTTCGTCAAATCCGTATTGAGCAAATAGCCGTAATGCTGCCGCGAGTCGTTGTTTACGGTAGAGGCGTTCTTCGGCAATCGGTTTGAGGGTAGGGGGTTGCGGAATGTTGGGGGTGGCGATCGCAGGTGCGGTTGTCATAGGTTGTCATCCTTGACGGGAGGCCATAAAGCGTGGAGGGCGATCGCTTGAGCAGTCGGCATTTGCCCGTAGCTAAACACGTAAGGCACATCGGCGGGCAGTTGGGGCAAAAATTGCTCCAGCACGTATGGACTGCCGTAGATCACCAACGCTTGGAGTTGATTCATTTGTAGCAAAAACTGGAACCAGTCTTGCGCCACTTGAGTAAGCCCAGCGCTGCCTCGGAACGGGTTGCCACGAATGAATAGTTGTAGCAACGTTGGCTGAGATGTGCTAAATGCGGTGTCGAGCGCGATCGCAGGGGTATGACCATCGACGAGTTGGAGGTGATAACCTTTGGCTTTGGGTAGGGCGATCGCAGGGGTATGTCGCCCTAGAAACTCAGCCATCAAAGCGTCATCTACAACAATCAGATTTCGCAATGTCTGGTCGGTGGCCTCGACTTGCAAGCGAGAGGTGGGCAGTAGATGAACCTGCTGGGATGCTGTGAGGATCTGCTCAACGGTGGCGATCGCTTCGGGTTGTGCCAGGTTGTCTAAGTTCAGTGGAGGTGGGGGCAGATTTTCCCAAGCGTGGGTGATATCTGCGGTGTCGGGTACCGGGGAGCAAACTTTAAACTTCGCCCGCCAAATCCGTTCAACTGAAGCTTGGATGCGCTCGGGGGTAATCCGACCATTCTCAACCGCTTCACAAATCGCTGCGATCGCCCCAGCCGGATCGAGAGGCATCAGCAAAATGTCAGCTCCGGCTTCGAGCGCCAAGACCGGGGCTTCGTTGACACCATAACGGTTAGCGATCGCGCCCATCACCAAAGCATCGGTGACAATCAGCCCGTCAAAGCCTAAATTCTGTCGTAACTCCTGGGTGAGAATCCGGTGGGAGAGGGTCGCTGGCACTTGGTCATCCCACGCTGGAATTTGCAAGTGGGCACTCATCACCCCATCCACACCTGCCGCGATCGCTTGCTGGAAGGGTGGTAACTCAATCTCTGCCAGTCGCTCTGGAGAGTGGGAGAGGACAGGTAAATCGAGGTGAGAATCAGTAGCGGTGTCGCCATGACCCGGAAAGTGCTTGGCAGTGGTTAAAACTGGATGCTGTTGTGCCCCTTGAATAAATGCCGTTGCTAGCTTGCCGACCAACTCTGGAGTTTCGCCAAATGCCCGCACGTTAATCACGGGGTTGTCGGGGTTGTTGTTAACATCCACTACCGGAGCCAACACCCAATTGAGGCCGAGTGCTCGAGCTTCCGCAGCGGTGCAAGCTCCCATAGCTTCAGCATAAGGCTGGGCTTTAGCTAAATCGGTTTGGGCGATCGCACTCAACGCCATCGGGGGTGGAAACCACGTTGCCCCAGCAAACCGTTGACCCACGCCTTCTTCAATATCCGCTGCCATCAGTAGGGGAATCGCTGCCCATTCTTGCAACTGTTCCGATCGCAAGGCAATGTCAGCCGCACTGCCGCCCAGCAAAATTACGCCCCCCACTTTGAGGTCTTGCAACCAATGGCGCAGCTTCTCAGCGGGAGGCTCCCAAGCGGGGTATTGAATTTGGTGATCGAACAAAAAACCAGAGGCTCGAACCACAATCAGTTGAGCCACTTGTTCTGCCAAGGAAAGGCTTTCCCAATTGGGCAGGGGAGGGGAGACACTAGAGCCTGACAAGAGTGCTATTCCTCGTCTTCGTCGTCATATTCTGCGGCGATCGCGTCATCATCCCAATCGTCAGCGCTTTCGTCAAACTGATCAGCGGGAACTTCTTTGCGATCGTGGTTTAACTGGTTGATCAGCGACAACACACGGGTTCCGCGTTCGATCGAGCGGTCTTCTAAAAAGATGACTTCGGGGGTGCGCCGGAGTCTTACGCGATGCCCCAATTCGCTGCGAACATAACCGGTTGCCGATTTCAAGCCAGCCATGGTCTCAGCGCGGGCTTCATCGCTGCCGTAGATGCTGACAAAAATCTTGGCATGTTGCAGGTCTCCCGACACATCCACATCAGTGACGCTGACCATGCCTGTGCCAACGCGGTCATCCTTAATGCCGTAGATCAGCATTTGGCTGACTTCTCGTTTAATCAATTCAGCAACGCGGGCAACGCGACGACTCGTAGCCATATCCAACCAGCCCTTTCACTCGGAAGAATTCAATTTTCACCATGTCCGTACAGCCATCCCTTAGATGTATCTGTACAGACGATCTATGTTAGGCAGGAATTGCCGAAGTGACCATCCTCCTAGAGCAATTAAATTGAGCTTAGCCCTAACATCGCTCTGAGGGTAAGGCTGATGAACGTTAGCCCTGCGAGGAGTGCTCCGGTGAGAGCGATCGCGGTTGTGGGGCGCTTAAACAAGGGCACTAAGGGCGATGCAGCGTTGATAAACACGCCCAAAACGATGCTGACAAGATAAGTGGGGTAACGAGAAACGTTAATAAAAAAGTCTTTCATGGCGACAGTCGCTCAGGCTGGTAAGCAAAATTTGGGATACTCCTCTCGTAATTCTAAACGTACACTTACTCATCCAGCGGTGCGAGATACAAAACTGTGCAACCGTCTTTCAACCGATTTTGGGGTTGCTGCCGATGATTTAGCCAATTGAGAAATTTGTTGACATAATAAGAAGTCGCCTGCGCTTCACGGCCTGTATTGATGTCATCGCCTTCTTTACACCTGCTACCCCCACGACCGTTTCTTAAATGGGTGGGAGGTAAGAGTCAACTCATTTCGCAATATCAAGCTTATTTTCCTAAAAACATTCACACCTACTACGAGCCTTTTCTAGGGGGCGGGGCAATTTTCTTTCATCTGTTGCCGCCTCGCTCGGTACTGACGGATATTAACCCAGAATTGGTGAATGTCTATCGCTGTGTGCAAACGCAGGTGGAGCCGTTGATTGAGCAACTTGCCAAGCACCAACAGCAGCATTGCCGAGACTACTACTATCAAGTGCGATCGCGACCCGGCACAACCGAGTTAGAACGAGCAGCACGATTAATCTACCTCAATAAAACTTGTTTTAACGGCCTGTATCGTGAAAACTCTAAAGGTGAATTTAATGTACCGATGGGTCGCTATAAAAATCCGTTGATTTGTAATGCCGAATTGTTGCGATCGGTTTCGGTAGCGTTGCGATCGGCAGTGATTCAGGTGCAACCCTTTGATGCGGTGTTGGTGGTGGCGAACAGTGAGCAAGATTTTGTCTATTTTGACCCGCCCTACTATCCGTTGAGTCCGACGAGCAACTTTACGGCTTACAGTCGCTATGCCTTCAATGAAGCTGAGCAGATTCAACTGAAGCAGGTGTTTACAGAATTGGCGAGCCGAGGCGTAAAAGTGATGCTCTCTAATTCTGACTGTCCGTTTATTCGGGAGCTATACCAAGAGTTTCACATCCACACCATTAGCGCTGCCCGCTCGATTAATTCCAACATCACGAAGCGCGGCAAGATTACTGAGGTGTTGGTGACTTCTTATTGAGGATGCGATCGCTCACCAACTTTGGGATTTCATACAAGAAAAGAAATCCGAACCAAGCCCCCCTAGCCCCCCAATTCTGGGGGGAACCTGCTCAAAGTCCCCCAAATTTGGGGGATTTAGGGGGCTATTAAGTTCGCAAGCTGAGCAGTTAAATTTTCGATCGCTCCTCACTTGTCAAATCACTCTCTCGCACATCTCGTCGTAATACCCAACCGTTGGGGCCGACAATGAGACGGGGTAGACTGCGTTGATCGACGACCTTAAGTGTGGTCATGTCGTAGGTGGTGTAAGTCGTGGTGGCAGATCCTAGTTTCACATCCACAATCGTCAGTGTTTTTTGAGGGGCACGATCGCTGTTAAGTAACCGTCGGGGGCCAGCGCCGATCGCTCCGCTGTGCAACAGTTGCAGTTGACCGCGATGACCGGGGAAATAAGCGTGGTGATGACCGCTGATGTAGGTGTGGACGCGATATTTATCTAGTAGCGATCGCAATTTATCGGGTTGGTTGAGGATTTCACCGGGGCGATCGCGACCGACAGCGACGGCATAAAGCGGCAAATGCCCAATCACGATCCGGAGTTTGGCGGCTTGAGCGGTAGGGCTGGCTAAACTTTTCTCGACCCAGGCCAGTTGAGCCGAACCTAAGGCGGCGCTGGAGGCATCCCAGACTAGATAGAAAATGCCCTTTTGTTGAAAGGTGTAGTAGAAGGGGAATTTGGCGCGATCGACAAACTGTAAACCAGGATTGTGTTTGGGGTCGTTCCAGTGAGCTGCTGCCAGATTGCGATCGCGTTGAAATGTAAACGTGCCGCTTCCAGATAACGCCGCTGACCCATCGTGATTGCCAACTGTAAAGCCGTAAGGGAGTTTGGCTTGCCGCAGGGGTGCCCCAATGTGCCGATCAAACGCTGCCCACATCGCCCGCACTTCGGCATCTGAGAGCGACAACGACTGCCCCGCCACCATATCACCACCACACAACACCAGGTCAGGCTGCCAACCAGGAATCAGGGCGATCGCTTTGTCTACTTCAGCTTCGTAACTGGTAGAGCCATATTGACTGTTAAGGTCGCTAATCACTGCCAGCCGCACATCACCCCGCACCGGAGCAAACAAGCCTTTGGGGGCGATCGCTTGAGCAATTTGAGCACTTGGTTGAGGGATGGGCGGTGTGGAGGCGATCGCGGGCGTGCTAGGTAACAGCGGGGAGTTTGCAACAGTTCTTTGCAGGAGCGTGGCGGCACCCAACCCTCCGGCAAAACCACTCAAGATCAAGAAACGACGGCGATTCAGACTCATAAAGGTGGGAGATTAACAGGGCGATCGCGCTAGAGAACTGCTAGGGGCCAAGAGTGAAAATGATAGGCTTTTCAGTAATCCGTCAGAATTGACTGCATTTCCGGCGGTTTGCGTAGCGTTGAAGGGAGAGTCTATGTCAGAGGAGCAACCAAAGCAACCCGAAGTCGTCAAATCGGCAGCCCCCCAGCCGACCCGTCCGCCTGCTTCTAGCCAGTCTAGCTCGACCGTGCAGCAAGTCACGCAAACGTTGCAGCAGGGTTGGGAGCGAGTCAAACCTGTGCTCAAAACTCAAGGAGCCAAGGCACTGCGAACTACGATTCGAGGGTTAGAAACTGCCGCTGAGAAATTAGAAGAGCCTGCCGAATCTTCTACATCTGCCTCGCCTCAGTCAGCCAGTGCTCGATCGACCTCCGGCACTACAACTCCGCCATTGAACCCCAATGAGCTGCTGGAAAAGGTACGCCCCGCGATCGCTAAAGTGCAGACTTGGAGCAACACCGCGATCGAAAAAGCGCAACCGCAACTAGAAAAAATTAAACCTCAGCTCGCCAAGTTGCAACCCTATTTGGAGAAACTAAAAGCTTGGTGGACAGTCACGCTGCCCAAAGTCCGCACGCGCTTGCCGGAGTCGCTGAACGAGAAGTTATCCGATCGGGCGTTGACCAATCTCGCGATCGCTGGCGTAGCGCTGGTGTTTTTCTGGACGACCTCTGCTATTATTCCTGACAAGCCTCGCGCCCCCCAAGTTGCCAGAGTGCCAATTTCTCAACGCGTACCCCCCGCTGACCTCACGGCTCCGCCAGAACTCAGTGCCCCGGCTGCTGAAACTCCCGTTACTCAAGCACCCGCGATTGCCCCTGAACCCGAAATTTCTGTACCTGAAGTCACCGAACCAGAAGTTGCCGAAATTCCCAGTGAGTTGACCGAACCCGCTGAACCGGAAGCGATCGCCCCCTTGCCTCCCCCCGAGCCAATCTTGACCCCAGAGCAGCAATTGTTGTTGTCGATTCAAGAACAAGTGGCAGATGCAGCCAAACCTTATGCGAAGGATGTAGTGCAAACTATTGAAGCTAACTTCCAAACGAGTCGGCTGGGGGTCAATGTCAGTGACGCTTGGTATAGCTTGCCTAGTGCCCGTCAAGACAAACTGGCTAATGCCCTCCGCGATCGCGCTCAAGATTTGGATTTCAACACCTTACAAATCAAAGACTCCACAGGCAGTGTCGTGGCTCGAAGCCCGATCGTCGGTAGCGAAATGGTGATTCTCAAGCGCCAATCTGCCGGAGTTGCTTAGGGTTCGGAGGGGCCAGGATAATCTGAGTTGGCATCGTAAGCGGCAAGCTCAATTAAGCCAGCCACCTTATTGAGCAGTTGTTCGGGGTCGATCGGTTTTTCGAGATAATCGTCGGCCCCAGCTTGGAGGT
>CBIHQL010000003.1:0-27066 GCA_966211855.1 uncultured bacterium | reverse complement strand
ACTCACCTCACCCAGGGCGTACGTCGCAGTGGTTCAGCAGCCCTCGATTTAGCCTATGTTGCTTGCGGTCGCTTTGACGGCTACTGGGAACGTGGCCTGTCTCCTTGGGATATCACAGCAGGCATCGTGTTAGTCCAAGAAGCTGGGGGACGAGTGACTGCCTACGATCAAAGCCCGGTTGTGATTCGCTCAGGCCGAGTTCTGGCAACCAATCAACACATTCATCAAGCTTTGAGCACAGAACTGTTGCAAATTGGCTCTGCATCTGCACTCAGAGGTGCTAACAATGTAGTTAATGGCAGCGACCAGTAGGTTTATATCGCTTGGGGCAGCGAAGTAAACTAAAAAAACTTTACTTGTAGTAGGGAAGTGAGATAACCAATCATGTCTTTTCAAATTGACCGAGGGTTGTTTAAGTTGGATTTCACTGACTACTACGCCATTTTAGGAGTGCCTATCAATTCGGATGCCAAAGAAATCCGAAAACGCTATCTCAAAATTGCGCGTAGCTTACACCCCGATAGCTTTACGGGTGACTGTGAAAACGCTCGACAACTGGCTACAGAATTTTTGTCTAAGTTAGTAAACCCAGCCTATGAGAAGCTCTCTCAAGACCGAGAGCGGGCTGAGTATGAAGTCTTAGTACGCTTAAAAGGACAGCAAGTTGTTAAGCAAAAAGACTCTATTGAAATCTCCAGTGAAACTGCTAAGCAATTAGCCAAAGCAAGTGATGTTGATCATGCTTATAAAGCTGCCCTCAAAGAAATTTCTGAAAAGCAGTATCAATCTATTGACCAAGTTTTAGAGCTGACAGGTCAAATTAGCGAGATCAACGCTGTTTACCTACTGCGCAAAGGCGGTGCTACTCCTAGCAGTCAACCGAAACAGCCCGCAGCCACATCAGGAAGTGCTGCTCAAAAAACCGCTGGTGCAGCTACAGGTGTCAAGCCCTCAACTCAGGCTCCTCCAGCCGCACCTCCCCCTAAAGCTTCTGCTGTTGAGCAATATTGCCGTCGTGCCGAAGAACTGATGAACCGGAACGCATTTGCTCAAGCCATCTTAGAATTGCGCGATGGTCTGAAATTAGAGCCAAATAACAGCCGTTGCCATAGTTTACTGGGAATGGTGTATTTGAAGCAGAATCAAGCCAAGATGGCTAAAATTCATATCGACCGAGCGCTACAGTTAGATCCTAAAGAGGCACTGGCGCTCGAAGCCAAGCAAAAACTCGATCAACTGTCAGCCAAAGCCGGGGGTAAAGGGGCTACTCCAGCGGCTAAATCGGGCAAGACCGATCAACCTCCCAAGTCAGGTGGAGGTCTATTTGGACTATTCGGCGGGAAGAAAAAGTAATGGTTTATCAACCTCCTGCGGGAGCGAGAGATCTCCTACCCCTTGATGTCGCTCAAAAGCGCTGGATCGAGAAGCACTTACAGCAGGTCTTTCATCGCTGGGGCTACCACCGGATCATCACTTCCACTCTAGAGCGCTTAGACACCTTAATGGCTGGGGGCGCTGTAGAACCCTCAACAGTGATTCAGGTACAAGCGGGAGAAGATGAAGTCTTGGGATTGCGCCCAGAATTAACGGCTTCGATCGCGCGGGCTGCTGTCACCCGGATGGCAGGTGCGTCGTATCCGCAACGGCTGTATTACAACGCTAATGTTTTTCGGCGTGCCCCCCAAGCACACCACAATCGTCAGCAAGAGTTTTACCAGGCCGGGGTTGAGCTGTTAGGGAGCGGTGGCTTGCTGGCTGATGCCGAAATTTTGCTGCTGGTTGCTGACTGCCTGAAGCAATTAGGGTTGCAACAATGGCGTCTGGTGCTAGGAGAAGCGGGGTTAACACGATCGCTGTTGTCTGTCTTCCCTGCCAACCTGCAAGATAAGGTGCGGCAGGCGATCGCTCACTTAGACCGGATTGGCCTAGAGAACCTACCTCTGTCCCCAGAACTCCGCGATCGCGCTTTATTTCTCCTTGATTTGCGGGGTCGTCCAGCAGATGTATTGCAGCGGGTTGCTAGCCTCGACTTAGATGCCGAGCAACGACAAGCGGTCAACAATCTCAAGTCTTTAGTCGAACTGTTAGACCATAGTTTGTCCACCTCATCGGGGACATCGCCGCTAATTCTTGACCTCAGCTTGATTCAAACCTTTGACTACTACACAGGCATTGTCTTTGAAGTCGTCAGTGAGTCAGAAACCGGGCAACGAGTTCTCGGTCAAGGCGGTCGTTATGATCAACTGCTAGGGCTCTATAACGCTAAAGACGAGACTTATCCTGGGATTGGGTTCTCGCTCAATATCGAAGACCTCTACCAAGTCTTGTTACCCACTCAGCAACTGCCACAGCAAACTCCGGCGACCGATTGGCTTGTGGTTGCTACCACCTCGGATGCTTACACCCCTGCTTTTGCCCATGCCCAAACCTTACGCGCATCGAGCGAGGTAGTTCGGGTCGAAGTCGATCTCGGTGGTTGGGAAAACCCAGATCAGGTACGCAATCATGCTCGCGATCGCCGCATTGCACAGATTGCTTGGGTTAAAGCTGATGGCACAACTGAGGTAGAAACGCTCAGTTAGCGATCGCCAAGAGTCAAGAGATTCCTGATAGCTTAAAGAAAGCAATCAGCTCAATTTGTCCTGCTACGTTTTGAGAGAGAGAACACTGTGCCACATACAATTGTTACCAACACCTGCGAAGGCGTTGCCGATTGTGTTGATGCCTGCCCCGTTGCCTGCATTCACGAAGGCCCTGGCAAAAACACCAAAGGCACTGACTGGTATTGGATTGACTTCACTACCTGCATCGACTGCGGCATCTGCCTCCAAGTCTGCCCCGTAGAAGGCGCGATCGTGCCCGAAGAACGACCCGATTTGCAGCAAACACCCTAGAAGACCTAACCCCCGGCCCCTTCCCTGCGAGGGAAGGGGAGAGAGAAAATCCTCAAAGCCCCTCGCCTTGCAGGAGAGAGGTTTGGGGAGAGGTCTAACTACCAACTGTTAACCCGCTAGCCGCCGACCATGACTGATTCTGCACTACTCGAAGTTGAGGACGTTTACGCAGGTTATATCAAAGACCTCGACATTCTCCAAGGGGTGAACATGAAGGTTTATCCAGGAGAATTAATTGCAGTGATCGGCCCGAATGGTGCGGGTAAATCGACGTTGGCAAAAACGATCTTTGGGCTGCTGACTCCTCATCGCGGCAAAATTAACTTTCAAGGTGAGAATATTGCGGGCTTAAAGTCAAACCAGATTGTGCAACGGGGTATGTGTTATGTGCCTCAGATTGCCAACGTGTTCCGATCGCTGTCGGTGGATGAAAACCTAGAAATGGGCGCGTTTATCCTCAATGAATCGTTGGAAAACGCCAAAAACCGCATCTACACAATGTTCCCTGATTTAGCAAACCGTCGTAAGCAACGGGCTGGAACTCTATCGGGTGGGCAACGGCAAATGTTGGCGATGGGTCGCGCTTTGATGTTGCAACCAAGTTTGATGCTGCTCGACGAACCTTCAGCCGCTCTCTCGCCGATTTTGGTCAATAGCGTGCTGGAGCAAATCAAGCAGATTAATCAAAATGGTACAGCGATCGTCTTAGTCGAACAAAATGCCCGCAAAGCCCTTGAGATGGCTGATCGCGGTTATGTACTAGAAGCAGGACGCGATCGCTTTGAAGGCCCTGGACGCGAACTATTAGACGATCCGAAAGTCGGTGAATTGTATTTAGGGGCAGGTAAGACGCATTAACTTGCCACAGGCTGTCTGTAAAATCAAAGCCTTCTGTCCTAGATCTGCCTTAGAATGAATGAGCTGCCTCAGCAAAATTTTTAATTCTCGTGATTCTGCATCTCGATTCTGACCAGCAACAGGCGATCGCCAACCACGCGACCAGCACTTACCCCGAAGAGTGCTGCGGTTTGCTGTTAGGAGTCGTAGAGTCAGAACCCATCCCCTGCAAAATAGTGGTGGATATTCGTGCGACTGAGAACGTCTGGACTGCAAGTGACGAGAATCTGGTGAATGTACCCGCTGGTTGGGATGTAAGCCAGCACAAGCATTTTGCGATTGATCCCCGTGAGATGCTGCAAGTTCAGCGAGAGGCACGCGATCTCCACCTCGACATTATTGGTGTTTATCACTCCCATCCCAACTATCCCGCCACACCTTCGGAGATGGATCGAATGTGCGCCTGGGCGCACTACTCGTATATTATTGTTTCCGTTCAACACGATAAAGTTATAGATCTGCGCAGTTGGAGCCTGAATGACAACCGCCAGTTCCAACCAGAAGATATTTTGATTGCTGAGGCTGCTTAGTTTTAGCGGATTCTCCTCGCTCGCCTATCCCATCTCTCCCTGCATTCATTGCCATGCTCAATCCCAATTTGGATGAGATCCAACTCACAAAAGACGAATACGAACGGTATTCCCGTCACCTAATCTTGCCGGAGGTCAGTTTAGAAGGGCAAAAGCGCCTAAAAGCTGCCAGTGTCCTCTGCATTGGTACAGGTGGTTTGGGCGCACCTTTGCTGCTTTACCTAGCTGCGGCTGGTATTGGTCGCATCGGTATTGTTGACTTTGATGTGGTCGATCACTCCAACCTCCAGCGGCAAGTGATTCACGGCACCTCTTGGGTTGGTAAACCTAAGATCGAGTCAGCCAAAAACCGCATTCTCGAAATCAACCCCAACTGCCAGGTTGATCTGTACGAGACGCGCTTAAGCTCAGAAAATGCCCTCGACATCGTGCGGCCTTACGACATTGTGGTGGATGGCACCGACAACTTCCCCACGCGTTACTTGGTTAACGATGCCTGCGTGATGCTGGGCAAGCCCAACGTTTACGGCTCGATCTACCGCTTTGAGGGTCAGGCGACAGTCTTTAACTATGAAGGTGGCCCCAACTATCGCGACCTCTACCCCGAACCCCCACCGCCGGGACTTGTACCTTCCTGCGCTGAAGGTGGCGTTTTAGGGATCTTGCCAGGGATTATCGGCGTGATCCAAGCTACGGAAACCGTCAAAATCATTCTGGGCAAAGGCACGACTCTGAGCGGTCGCTTGCTGCTGTACAACGCCTTGGATATGAAATTCCGGGAGTTGAAACTGCGGCCTAACCCGGTTCGCCCTGTGATCGACAAATTGATTGATTACGAAGAGTTTTGTGGCATTCCTCAAGCGAAGGCAGCGGAAGCTCAGCAACAAGCCGCCATCCCTGAGATGACGGTGCAAGAGCTGAAGCAATTACTCGACAGCGGTGCCAATGATTTTGTGTTGCTGGATGTGCGCAACCCAAATGAGTATGAAATTGCTCAGATTCCAGGCTCAATTTTAGTTCCTCTACCCGACATTGAGAGCGGTGAAGGGGTCGCTAAAGTTAAAGAGGCGCTCAACGGGCATCGGCTCATTGCTCACTGCAAGATGGGCGGGCGATCGGCTAAGGCATTAGGCATTCTGAAAGAGGCTGGCGTTGAGGGCACCAACGTCAAAGGTGGCATTCAAGCTTGGAGCCGCGAGATTGATCCTTCTGTGCCTGAGTACTAAGCTCATCAATTTCTGCTAACTCATTCCTAATAGAACCTATTTCTCGATAGAGGCGCATCCATTTTGTGGGGTGCGCTTTTTTGTGGTGGTTGAGCAGATGCAGAGTAGACTACTGCGTTAAAAACGTGTATTGATCTATCCTTCCTGTCATCAGCAAGACAAACAAACATTGGTTTAGATCGGTTTTTGGGCTGTCTTGCTATGGATGAGATTTTCTTGATCCCTAATGGGTTTGGATAGTGAAATAGGCTGAAAAGCGATCGCTGTATTTAAACTGCTTCCCAAGAGAGATGCCGGGGATCACTGGTCAGTTCTACATTACAGGAATGAAGCGTTTCAGTTCTTCATTCTCACTGCCAACCCCTTGAGCAAAACTTACGGTTCCTGATCGGGCAACTTGATCACACCAACTTCTGATCGGCATTTTTATTGGTTAGGAACCATCTGAATCAACTTTAATTAACAGCTTTAAATCTGGGAGAGCCCATCATGAATAGCGAAGTTCACAAGTGCCCTTATTGTGATAATGCTCTGCTGCGTCATGCTCGTCACACAGGCGTGTATTGGTTCTGCACATCTTGTTGGCAAGAAGTTCCTTCTCTGTCCAATATGGTTCTTCGCAGCGATCGCGGTTTATCTTCGTTAGAGGTTGGTGCTAGCCGTTCTACCGCTTACCGCAACTAATAGCTCAAGTATTCTTGATAACAAGATCAGTTTTTGACATCGCAATAGAACCCTGAATCCCTTCTAGAAATGAGCAGGGATTTTTTGTTTGGCTTCAAGTCAGGAGTGGGCGTTAGATAAGATTAAGAAAATTCTAGGGTTCTAAGAAAATATTGTGCTGGCAGCGCTGTTATACGGTCAGGAAGACTTACGGTTAGAGCAAGTAGCAGACCCAACTCCCAACCTAGGAGAAGTGGTGATTCAAGTGGCAGCGGCAACGACCTGTGGCACAGATTTGAAGGTGTGGCGACGGGGTGGACATGCCAAAATGCTGCGACCCCCCACTTTATTTGGGCATGAAGCGGCTGGAACGATTGTGGCCTTAGGGGCAGGTGTGACAGGTTGGCAAATTGGCGATCGCGTTGTAGCTAATAACTCAGCCCCTTGTCTGCGTTGCTTTTTTTGCCAGCGTCAAGAATATTCGCTTTGCCCAAATTTGACGTTTAACAATGGCACCTTTGCCGAGTACCTCAAGATCCCAGCACCGATTGTTGCCCAAAATTTATTGCCCATTCCCGACGGTTTACCTGCTGAGGTAGCTGCGATGACAGAGCCTTTAGCCTGTGTATTGCATGGGGTGGCTCGCTCCAATGTTAAACCGGGCGATCGCGTGGTGGTCTTGGGGGATGGAGCAATCGGCCTCATGTTTGTTGGGGCTTTGGTTCAGCAGGAAGCAGAAGTTTTTCTGCTGGGAGGGAATGATGCGCGGTTGCAAATCGGAGGCAAGTTCGGTGCGACGCAAACCTTTAATTATCGCCAAGTAGATGATGTGCCCGCTTTGGTAAAGGACTTAACCGATGGCTGGGGAGCCGATGTTGTGATTGAGGCCACGGGGGTGCCTGCGGTGTGGGAAACCGCGATCGCCTGTGCCCGTCCGGGTGCGACCGTGAACCTATTCGGTGGTTGCCCCAAAAATACGACCATTACCGTTAATACCGAGCAGTTGCACTACAGCGAACTGACGCTCAAAGGGGTATTTCACAACACGCCACACTATGTTCGGGCTGCGTTAGATCTTCTCGCTAGGCGCACGCTACCGTTTGAATTACTGATTAGCGGTCAACAACCATTACACCAGTTAGAACAGGTTTTTCAAGCGATGAAAGATCGGCAGGTGATTAAGGTCGCGATCGCCCCGCAGCAAAGTTGAGCCGCGATCGCTGTTATTTTGCCTACAGAGAGCAATAAGTTCTGCAATCGTGATATGTTTTCGGCTGGAATCGCCAATACTGATGGCAGATGGCTTGCCATGCATGGGGCAGTGATCACGTTTCTACAAGAGGCTTGCAATGAGTAAAGTACAACTGGGAGCTGTTCTATCGATCGGTCTAATGTGCTTATGCAGTAGCCGTGCGATCGCCTTACCGGGTCAATCGACTGAAGAGGTTGGTGCCTGGATTCAAGCCCACCCCACTCTGCGCCCCAATCCTGGTGAAAAGTTGTTGGTGCGTAAGACTGACACAGCGGCACAACGCTTTACCTTTCAAGCTTCGGTGTTACCCCCTGGCAAAGTCACACCTATCACCGATAACAGTGTCATCCGTTCTGAGCGGATCTCTCTGTTTGACATGATCAATGGAGTTACCGCCGCTCGCCTCGAAGAATCGCTCCGAGTGATTTACGGTCTCGACATTTATCAAGACTATGCTCGCGCCAACATCGTTTATGAGTATCCTGGGCCTGCAACCGCTTACACAGCCCGCCGACGCGCCACGCCCTTAATGACGGCTCTGCAAGGAGAGTTACGCAGCGGCGATCGCTTTGCCTACTGGACAGAAATCGCCGAAACTCGCAATGGCAAAGCCTATTCGGGTCAAATTTTTGTCTTTGACAAGGCTAATTTAGACAAGGTAGAAACCGAATTGCGTAACCGCTAACTCTCCGCTTAGACCGACGCATTTGTGAGCCACCGATCGGCAAAGATACTTTTGACTGCTGCGGCAATCCGCATCAAATCTTCATCGAGCAATGGTGGCCACTCGGTTCCTCTTTGACGTTGTGTTTCATAGTGCTGTCGGCTCTCGTTAGCCAACAGATGCAACGCATAGATGAGTTCTCGATCAATGCTGGGGGCAGTTCGTAGCGCTTCAAACACGACTTTTAGCGCTAACAAAATCGAAGTCACTTGCCCAGGCACAGGCGGTTTGCCTTGCTTGAGCCGCACGAGAAATGCTTCTGGATTGGGCTCTGAAGACATTCCCTGGCTGATCAGAAAACTACGAGCAGTTTCATAATCCATTTGAATTAACCAATGGGGGCTTGCAACTCAGAAAATTCCTCCCCATCTTACGGTAAGTCTTCGCTTTGCAGCAGGCTAACAGACAGGTTTCCAGCGATCGCGTTGCCTAGTAATTGCAGATTTGCGATCGCGCCTTCAACAAAGTGCCACCGAAAGTTCATTGATTCTACGAGTCTGTTCATAGACTCTTTACCGTTTACCTATGTTCAAACCTCCGTAATTCGCCCATAACTGAGATAGGTCTTTAACCCATCCCTGCTGGTGAGTTTGGTGCCTGTTGCTCCTCACTTGTGTGTAACGCCTCTATGACTAGCCATCCCATCCCCGTTCCATTTGTCGATCTAACGATTCAGCACGCACCGATCCAAGCTGATCTCGAACAAGCAATTCAAGGTGTCATTCAGCGAGGTGACTATGTGCTTGGTCAAGCACTTGCTGATTTCGAGTCGGCGTTTGCCCAAGCATGTGGCGTTGATTATGGAATTGGAGTTGCCTGTGGTACAGATGCGATCGCGCTAGGGTTGCAGGCTTGCGGGGTTGGCATTGGGGATGAAGTGATTTTGCCTGCCAATACGTTTGTGGCAACTTTAATCGGCGTTTTGCGCACTGGAGCCACTCCGGTCTTGGTAGACTGCGATCCTGATACGGCTCTCATCGATTTGCAAGCCGCTGAGCGAGCCATTACCCCTCGTACCAAGGTGCTGCTACCTGTGCATCTCTATGGTCAAATGGTGTCCCCTCGACAACTCCGAGAGCTAGCCGAAACCTATAATTTGTTGATTTTTGAGGATGCGGCTCAAGCTCATTTGGCAGAGCGAGAAGGTTATCGTGCTGGTTCTGTGGGCATTGCAGCAGCCTTTAGCTTCTACCCCAGCAAGAATTTAGGAGCCATGGGTGATGGTGGGATGGTGGTCACCAAAGATGCAACCGTCGCTCAAACTTTGCGATCGCTGCGAAACTATGGCGCACCCCGCAAATACTTCCACACTGAGTATGGCACCAACAGCCGTCTCGACACCCTCCAAGCTGCAGTCTTACAGGTGAAGCTGCCTCACTTACCCCAGTGGAATCGCGATCGCAATCAAGCGGCACAATACTATGACACTTTGCTCGCCCCGCTGCGATCGCAAGGCATTGTGCCCATGAGCAACAAAAGTGGCAGTGGTCATGTCTACCATCTCTACGTGATTCGGGTCAAAGCAGATTGCCCCATCGATCGGCAACTGATTCAAGAAGGGTTATCAGCCAACCAAATCCAAAGCGGCATTCACTATCCCATTCCGTGCCATCTGCAACCCGCCTTCCAAAATCTGGGCTATCAAGCAGGCGACTTTCCTCATGCCGAGCGCCTGTGTCAAGAAATTTTATCGTTGCCCATGTATCCTGGTTTGAACAATCTCCAAATTGAGCATGTCGTAGATACGTTTCACCAGCTCACGCAGGCTTATCCTGCTCTCTTGGCCTCATAACGCCCCCTATTGCGAAGCTAGATCATGCAACTCCGGCACAAAATTCCGATTGCCATCGAGCGCTATCTTTTCAATGCAGCCATTTTGGCGCTTTTAGGACTGCTCTACACCCCCTTACTGATTCATTGGTATGAGGGTTGGCTAAAAATTCAGAAGATTAGCATCGAGCACGAATATTTCAGCCACGGGTTGATTGGCTTGCCCTTTGCGGCCTATTTGGCTTGGGAAAATTGGACTCACTGGCGCAAATTGAGCGATCGCAGCCACTGGTTAGGTGCGGTGTTGCTGGGGTTGGGTGCAGCTCTCTATCTCAGCGGGCTCACTGATTTGGTCAACTTATCTTTCCCGGCAGTGTTAGCGGGGTTATGTTTGTGGCTCAAAGGTCTTCCTGGCTTTCGGCTGCAAAGTTTTCCCCTCTTACTCGTATTTCTGGCGACCCCCACTGAGATTCCTTACCTAATTGCGCCTTACACCTTGCCTTTACAGCATTTTATTGCCAGCACCGCCGGGTTTATTTTGAACCAGTTCGGCATGAATGTGACGGTTGAGCAAATTTATCTATATGTGGGCGATCGCATTGTGGAGGTCGCGCCTTATTGTGCGGGGCTGAAAATGCTGTTTACTAGCCTCTATGTGGGGTTAATGCTGCTCTACTGGACAGGTGCTTGGACTTCTCGCCAAAAAACCGCACTCTTCTTGCTGGGCACTGGCGTGATTAGTGTCAGCGCCAATATCGTCCGCAACACCCTCCTCACCTTCTTTCATGGCACAGGTCAGGAAGGGGCTTTCGCTTGGCTCCATGACGGTTGGGGAGGTGATGTCTATTCTGCTTGCATGTTAGGTCTAACGGCGCTGTTGCTAAATGGCATCAACCACTATTTTGCCGAAACCTCAGAAACGGCTGAATTGTAGCTCTGGTTTGTAATTGAACTTTCTTTCGTTACAGGTGTTTGACAAGCCCATGGTGTCCGGAAAGTCTTTTCAACAGTTCCAGCTACCTAGAGCTGCCGTCGTATTGCTGCTGCTGATTGTGCTGGCGATCGGGGCTGTGCCGAGCTATCTCAGCGGTCACTGGTCTTGGGCACATCCGCCTAAAATCTCAGCGTATAAACAGTTGCGATCGCTACCCAAAACTGGGCTGGCAATTCCTGAGTGGCAAACGCTTGAGCGAGAGGTCATTCCTATCGGTGGGCATAAGTGGGTGGTGCAGACCTTGCGGCAGCAATCTGCTCCTGCATCAAGTGCGCCTACCTCACCGCAGGCAATTTTGCTGATGTTACCCCAAGCCAGCGAAACCGACCAACCAGAGGTGGAGTGGATGGATATCAATGGTCTCCAGCGCTGGCAAACCGATTCGCTGCGGCAAATCAAATTTAGTGCGATCCGCGAGCATCCAACTGGTTCCGCCCCATCTGCCCAGATACAGAGTCAAGTTCAGTCTCCGGTAACTGTGAATGCCCGCTTTTTACGCGGCTGGACGCTTGAACAAACTTATGCAGCTTTGCAGTGGTACGCTTGGCCCCAGGGTGGTAGTTCTGCCCCAAGTCGTTGGTTTTGGGCCGATCGCCTCGCACAATGGCAGCGTGCCCGTCAGCCCTGGATTGCGGTCTGCATTTTGCTCCCGATCGAACCGTTAGGAGATATTACCAGCGTGGAACCTCTGGCGACAGCACTCGGTCAAGCGATACAAACCGCACTGATAAATGGCCCACTCACACCCAGTGCCTCTAAATAGCGTTAGATGAGCTGTAAACCCACTTCCTAGGGAACTCAGCACGATTTATTTCGTCGTCACGTCAGAAAGTTTCAGAAAGTTAGAGTGCTCTGGTCTGGCAACCTTGACCTCAGTCTTGAATCATTTCTAGTTTATTCATCGGCATTCCTCGCAGCACGCTCGTAACCCCCACAAGCCCTATGTCCCACGCTTCTTCGTTTCGTCGCCTGACTGCAACCTCTCTGTTCAGCCTGCACACACTCGTAACGACCTTATCGTTTACGGTGGTGGTCTGGGGAGCCAATGCCAAATTATCTCCTCAAGTTGCCGTAGCCCAATCTAGCTCAACCCCTCTAAATAACACCACGGGCGATCGCGCTCCTCTACCGCTTGTTATTCCGGCTACACCGCTTGATCTGCCGACTCAACCCATTGACCCATTAGTTGCTCCTAGCGAGCCCAACCGCAGAACTCAATTTGATCTATATCGCTTAGGGCCAGGGGATACCGTTTCTGTTCTAGTCAATCGGTTTCCCGACCTCAGCTTTAACGCCACCGTTAACCCAGAAGGGAATATTGTGGCTCCGCTACTGGGTGCGATCGCCGTCAGAGGTTTGACGCTAGAAGAAGTCCAAGAGCGGATTCGCATTGGCTTTAACCGCTATGTGATCGATCCAATTGTGAATGTTGCTTTGACCGGACAACGCCCCGTACAAGTCACGGTTTTAGGAGAAGTTACTAAACCTGGTTTTTATCCCTTAAACAATCCGCCGCGAGTGGCAGCTGCTTTGTTGGCAGCAGGGGGCGCTACAAACCGAGCCGACTTGAGAAACGTACGAGTACGACGCACTCTAATGGACGGCAATGTCATTGAGCAGAGATTAGATTTGTTTGCTCCGATTGCTGATGGGTCAATGCTGCCCGACTTGCGCCTCGAAGATGGAGATGCAGTAGTCGTAGATAGACTCGATGTCGCTCAAGAAAAAGATTACGATCGCTCTCTCGCCGCCCGATCCACCTTATCAAAGCAAAATATTACGATTCGCGTTCTCAGCTACGCCAGTAACGGCATTGGTAACGTCAACCTCGCCAACGGCAGCACGTTTTTAGATGCACTAGCAGCGATCAGCCCCAATTTACAAAATGCCAGATTGACAAAAATTGCTTTAGTTCGCTTTGACCCCGAACAAGGCAGAGCTATCACCCGTGAGCTTAACGGTAAAAAAGCCCTCCAGGGTGACGTTTCGCAAAATGTGCCGCTGCAAGATAATGACGTCATCATTGTGGGCCGCAACTTGGTCGCCCGCATTACTTATGCTCTCAACACCTTTACGCAACCGTTCCGAGATACCCTCGGCTTCTTACTCTTTTTTAATGAGCTTTCTGACGGTGCCCGTGACTTGTTTGGCCCTGGAAACAATAACGATGACGACAATTAAGTAACAAACCGTAGCAAAAATACCAACAAAGTTAAACGCCTAGGTTAATTTAGGAACTAACTGCTCTCCCAGCTTTCCCCCTTACTGCGTGGTCGCCATGACTCCCCCTTTTGTCAAACGTTATCTCATCGCTTTAGATCGGCATAAATGGGCCGGCCTTGCAGGGTTTGCCTTAATCATGGGTGCATCTGTTTTAGTGGCAGCGCAGCCAGAGGAACCCCCGATTTACACCGCTCAAGGAACCCTGACTCAAAACCGCCCTCCCGTAACTTTTTCTGCAACAGGCACGCAAATTCAAGAGCAGGGACAAGTGCTGAATGAGGAAATCTTACTGGCAAATAATGTAATTGAATTAGCAGCAAAACAAGCTAACATTCCTGCTGATGAGTTGCGCAATAAAGCAGATGTAGACGAGCCAGAAAAAAAGAAAGGTGAGGAAGCACCTGGCGGAACCTTTATTGTCAGCTATCAAGATGTTGACCCTGACAAAGCAGTAATTGCCACCAAAGCTTTGATGGCTAGCATGGTGGAGCAGAGCCGACTCATCAATACAGCGCGATTAAGAGCCATCATTCAGGAATTAAATCAACGGCTACCCCAAGCCACCAAGGAACTGCGAGAAGCTGAGCAGTTATTGGAGCAGTACGATCGCACCGAAGGCCCTGCTTTGCTAGCTGCCCAAAACGGCAATATCATCGATGCCATTGAAACCGCCGAATCTCAGCAGCGGCAACTACGGGTCAATATCGAAGGTGTTAACGCTCAAATGCGGAGCTTACAAGACAAGCTTGGCTTAACACCCGATCAAGCTTATGCCTCTTCAGCGCTGAGTGCCGACCCCATCATTGCCAGCCTCCGGACGCAGATCTATCAAAATGAGTCGCAAATTGCTTTGGTGAGCCAAGATTTGCGACCAGAGCACCCCACGATGGTAGAGTTGCGCAACAGACAGCAAGCCTACGAGCGATTGCTGCAACAACGTGCTGCCGAGGTCATCGGGGGAAATCAAGCAGCCGCTCCTTTAGTCGGCGGCGATCGCATTCGGCAAGACAGCAACCTTGACCCTGCTCGCCAACAACTCGCCAACCAACTCGCCAGTTTAGAAACCCAGCGCGATGCCTTACAACAACAACTGGTGACTGTTGCCCGCACCGAACAAGACCTGCGACGTGAGTTCTCGCGACTGCCCAACAAGCAACTAGAGCAAGCCCGTCTCGCCCAGCAAGTAACACTGAAAAAAGCGCTGTACGATCAGATACAAACTAAGTTAGTTGATGCCAAAGCTGCCGAAGCTGAAACCGTCAGCCTCAGCATTGCGAGAGTTCCAGGTGAGGCTGAAGCAGAGGAAACAACGCCCAAGAACCTACCCCTGACGTTAGGAATTGGTGCCTTGGTCGGTCTCCTGGTTGGCGGTGGTTTGATCCTGCTGCTTGACTCTATGGAAGGCAAATTCTATACGATGGAAGACGTGCGAGAAGCTCTGCGCCAGCGAGAAATCTCGATTTTGGGTGTCTTACCTCTCTTGCCCGTTGTCGATCCCTACCAGCGCGAGTTGCCTGTCATCACAGATCCTGACTCTCCCTATGCCGACTTTTATGAGCGGTTGCGTAGTAATCTCCGGCGCATTGAAGGCAAAGCCATGAAAGTCATTTTGATGACTAGCGTTGTTGCCGATGAAGGAAAAAGCGTCAGTGCTTATAACTTAGCGATCGCCTCAGCTCATGCTGGCAAACGCACCCTCTTGATTGAAGCGGATTTGCGATCGCCTTCCCATATCGCTTCTCTCAATATGGCTGCCGATGCAGATAGTGTGATTGAGCCACTGCGTTATTACAACAACTTCAGCGATTGTATTCGCCTTGTGCCCGAAGTCGAAAACCTCTACATCGTGCCTAGTACTGGGCCACAACGCCAAGCTGCCGCCATTTTAGAATCTAGCGAAATCCGCCGCCTCCTTGAAGATGTGCGGGGTCGCTTCGATATGGTGATTGTCGATACTCCCTCGCTCAGCCTTTGCAACGATGCCCTCCTACTAGAACCGTACACGGATGGGATGGTCTTAGTGACTCGCCCCGGCTACACCGAAGACGGACTTCTAAGTGAAGCAACCGATCAGCTTGCTGACTCAGACTTCTGTGTGTTGGGTGCCATCATCAATGGTGTTGATATCCCAGTTCAGACTGTTGAACCTTACGAAGAAGAAACCTTCTCAGATTTGCTGACCAATGACCCTCAAGATAGGAGCGACCTAGAAGAAGTGGTGAGTGGCAGACGCGAGCTGCGCTAGAAAATGTAGGAGCCTCAACCGCCAATGCTTCGTATTCCTGCGCACAATTAGTCAGCTTGAGGAGTGATCTCCGTAGAAAGCCTGATTTCGTGATCTCAGAGGATTGCTCATACTGGAGGAATGGCACACACCCTTTCATCTGTTTTGGGTCTATTCTCCGCCTGATTGGGTGTTTCTACCGTCCCTTAGCTACGAGGTTCCCGGTGAAAGGTCTTGATCTAGAGCGACCCAAAATCCTTGTTGTAGATGATCATCCAGCCAGTCGGATGACGGCAGTCGCCCTGCTCTCGGTCGAAGGCTACGATGTTTTGGAGGCAGACAGTGGGCCTGCAGCCTTAACCTGTGTCGTCGAGGGCGATCCCGATCTGATTCTGCTAGATGTGATGATGCCGGGAATGGACGGGTTTGAAGTTTGTCGTCGGCTCAAACAAGATGAGCAAACTCGGCTGACCCCAGTCATCTTTATCACAGCCCTCAATGACCGACGGGCGCGGTTAAAAGGCATTGAAGCCGGGGGAGACGACTTCCTCACCAAACCATTTGACCAGTTGGAACTCTCAGCGCGGGTCAAGTCTCTCATTCGCCAAAAACGCTTAAACGAAGACCTAGACCACGCCGAGCAAGTGTTATTTTCGATCGCCCGCACCGTCGAAAGTCGCGATCCGAATACGGGAGATCATTGTGAGCGTTTAGTGCTGCGAGCCCAAGCTTTTGGTGAATATCTCAACCTTTCGCGCTCAGAGATTCGCGACTTGATGTGGGGCGGATATCTTCACGATATTGGTAAAGTTGGCATTCCCGATGCTGTACTGCTCAAAACGGCTGGCTTTACTGCCGACGAGTGGGAGGTCATGAAGCAGCATGTGTTAATTGGTGAGAGAATCTGCCAACCCCTGCGCACGATGCGGGGTGTTTTACCGATCATTCGCCACCACCACGAACGCTGGAACGGTTCTGGATATCCAGATGGGCTGGTGGGTGAGCAAATTCCGCTTGTGGTACAGGTCTTTCAACTGATTGATATTTACGATGCGCTGACCCACGAGCGACCCTACAAACGAGCTTTCACCCACAATGAAGCTCTAGAGATTTTATTAGAAGAGACCGATCGCGGCTGGCGCAATCCTGACCTAGTTCATAAATTCAAAGAGTTTATCCATCAAACTGAAATGACGGCTCTGCCTGCGATCGCCGAGCGAGAGATTTTGTCTTCTCAGGCTCAATCTTCAGTGTTTTAGCGTTCTAGCTTCTTAAGGAAAGTCTGTCCCTTGGGGAGTCTGAGGGGGCAGGAAGCACGGTATACTCCGGTGGAACAGACTGGTATCAAACGGGAATGGTAGCGGTAGCAATTTTAGCGGCTGGACGTGGCACGCGCATGAGATCACAGCTTCCTAAGGTGTTACATCGCTTAGGGGGGCGATCGCTCGTCGAATGGGTCTTGAGTAGCTTGTCTGAGATTGAACCCTCTCGGCGTCTTGTCATCGTTGGCTACCAAGGTCATTTAGTCGAAGAAGCTCTAGCCGCACTGCCCAACTTAGAATTAGTTGAACAAGCCGAACAACTCGGCACTGGACACGCCATTCAACAGTTGTTGCCTCACCTCACAGATTTTCAAGGCGATCTGTTAGTGCTCAATGGCGATGTCCCTTTGTTACGGCCTCAAACCCTGAAGCTGTTACTTGACACCCATAAGCACCATCAAAATGCGGCAACAATCTTAACGGCTCATCTACCCAACCCTAAAGGCTATGGGCGGGTCTTTTGTGATGGGCAAAACATTGTGAAGCAGATTGTGGAAGACCGCGACTGCACCCCTGCTCAAAAGCAAAATCGTCGGATCAATGCAGGCGTTTATTGCTTTCGGTGGTCTGAACTCGCACGGGTGTTGCCACAGCTCCAGGCCAACAATGACCAGCAAGAATATTACCTCACGGATGCTGTTAACTTTTTAGAGCCAGTGATGGCGGTTGATGTTGAAGATTACCAAGAAATTTTGGGAATCAACGATCGCAAGCAGTTAGCCACGGCTTACGACATTTTGCAAGATCGCGTCAAAGATGCGTGGATGGCGGCTGGGGTTACCCTGGTGGATCCGAATAGTGTGACGATCGATGACACCGTGCAGATTCACCCTGATGTGGTGATTGAGCCACAAACTCATCTGCGGGGTAAAACCGTCATTGGCTCGGGATGTCGAATTGGCCCTGGTAGTTTGATTGAAAACAGCCAACTGGGTGATCACGTCACGGTGCTGTATTCAGTCGTGAGCGATAGCACGGTCGAGGATGGCGCTCGGATTGGCCCGTATGCCCATTTGCGGGGTCATGTCTCGGTGGGCGCAGGATGTCGCATCGGCAATTTTGTCGAACTCAAAAACACTACCCTCGGCGATCGCACCAATGTTGCTCACCTCTCGTATTTAGGAGATGCCACCCTCGGCGATCGCGTCAATGTCGGGGCAGGCACAATTACAGCTAACTATGACGGCGTACACAAGCACCCAACCCAGATTGGCGATCGCAGCAAAACCGGAGCGAACAGCGTCTTAGTTGCCCCGATCACGGTTGGCAGTGATGTCACGATCGCCGCAGGTTCAACGGTAACAGACGATATCCCCGATGACTGCTTAGTGGTGGCTCGGGCGCGGCAAGTGGTCAAACCGGGTTGGCGCTTACCACAGCCCGAAACGGACGGTTAGGCAACCCCGACCTGCATTCCGGGGGGCAATTCTAGAGTGTCGCCAATTTGCTGACCATCATGGTAGGCCGCACGTAAGACATAACTGGTGTTGCCCCAAGTGATCGCCCCGGTCGCGTCTAAGCCGATCGCCCCTAAATCTCGCTGATGAGCATGGGCTTCGGTAAAGGAGCGCTCAAACGCAGATTGCAATGAAGCGCCATCCGTCACTCGCACCACAATCCGAGCGGCTAAACACTCGTCAATGATGTCTTCACCAATGCCTGTGCAACTAATTGCCGCCTCAGTTGTGGCGTAGTTACCCGCAGGCATCGCAGAGTCACTCACCCGCCCAATCCGTTCAAAACCTTTGCCGCCTGTGGAAGTGCCTGCTGCTAACCGTCCTTGTTGATCTAGCGCCACCACACCGATCGTGCCCCGTCCGGCCTCGCTATCGGCAAAAAGTTCTGGGTCATGCTCAGCCACAACCCCAGCCATGGCTTTGTTAAAGTTGCCGCGCCGCTCTTGAATCCATTCTTGCAAGCGTAAGTCTGTGAGGGGATCGTAGAGTGGCATTTGCAGCTCTCGCAGCAGTTCCGCCGAGCCATAGTCAGATAACACGCGATCGCTGGCCTTCTGCAAAACTTCGGCGAGCTGGATGGGGTTTTTGGTGCGAGAAACATTAATCACGCCACTAAACCGTTGGGCTGTGCCATCCATTAACGAGGCGCTCATCCGGATTTGACCGTCAGATTGCTGTACCGATCCAGTTCCGGCGTTAAAGCGGGGTTCGTCTTCTAGCAGTTGGCAACCTCGCACGACTGCGGCTTGAGCACTTGCCCCTGACTGCAACAGCCCATACACATCGGCAACGATCGCCGAAAGCGCTTTTCGGACTGCCTCAACTCCACCCTTACCCTTCAGTGAACTGCCCGCTCCGCCATGAATAATCAGCTTTGGTTGCATTTACACCTCTGACATGTTTTATTGATATGGTTTTCGGTCTGCTTTAGCGCTCAGGTGGTGGTTCTGAGGGATGGGCCTGCGATCGCCGCCGCCGACAGCGCTCTGAGCAATATTTCACATCGTCCCAACAAGCCTCCCATTTTTTCCGCCAGGTAAACGGACGCTGGCAAACCGGACATAGCTTCGTCGGTAAATCAGATTTAGAGCGGGCACGTGCCATAATTTCGTCCTATCAACTTGATCCTGCTCGCTAATTCCAGGGATCTTGGTAAAGAATTGTGAATATTTCTTTATACTTTAGAACCGATCTAGCGCTGATCCCAAACATTAATGAGATCAGGCTTGCCTCCTTCTCTAGCCCACGGCTGAACTTTATATGTCTGATGTCCTCGCTCAAGTTCGGATTGTTTTGGTGGAACCCGCTGGCCCGCTGAACGTTGGGGCGATCGCACGGGTGATGAAAAATATGGGATTGCAGCAGTTGGTACTAGTGAAACCGCACTGCGATCCCCTGAGTGCCGAAGCTCGTCAGATGGCGGTTCATGCCGGAGATCTCTTAGAAACTGCCGTTCAAGTATCAAGCTTGCCCGAAGCCCTGCAAGGCTGCCAACGCGCGATCGCCACCACTTCTCGCGGCAGAGCTTTAGATACAGACATGGAAACCCCACGTAGCGCTTTACCCTGGTTGATAGAAAGTCTGATTCTGCCAGCAAACCCAACCACAACATCAGCCAGCAGCCCCAATAGCCCGCAGCAATCAGCCCTGATTTTTGGCCCTGAAGACCGGGGACTCAGCAATGAAGAGCTAAACTACGCCCAACGTTTTATTCGCATTCCGTCTAGCCCCATTTATCCGTCGCTCAACCTCGCTCAAGCAGTCGCTGTCTGTTGTTATGAACTGGGTCTTGCGGCCCAAGAACTTGCAGAGCCAAACCATAAGGCTACTTCTGCGGCTAGCCCAGCCCACTTACCTGCGCCAAGTGCCCCTCTGGCTCCGTTAGATGTTTTAGAAGGGTACTATCAACAATTGGAGGCAGTCCTCTTGAAAATTGGTTACCTTTACCCGCATACTGCACCCAGTCGTATGGAAAAATTTCGGCGGTTATTTAACCGATCGCAGCTATCGGCGGCAGAAGTAGCGATGCTCCGGGGCATTCTCAGTCAAGTGGAATGGGCTATGCAACAAGCGGCAAAAGATTAAGCAGACGCGGCTGAGAAAACTGGCCCTCTAGAGAAACTCAGTGCGATCGCCGTCATTCCGCTGAAGTTTTTGTTCAACGGGTTACAATTCATCCAAATTTATTTGTCATCAGTTGCTCTGTTTAGAGGACAAGGTTGGTAAAAATAAGCTGTAAGGTGTGAGGACAATTTGGTGGGGTTTAGTGGTGTCTTGGTTTATTCAGGATTTGAGGAGGCTCAGCGATGATCGATTTTGGTAAGTCGCTGGGTCGTCGTCAGCGTCGTCGCCGTCAGGGACAGCAACAGTCTCAGCAACAAAATCTTCGTAGGCCAGAACGTCAGCCAAACGCCTTGCCTCCCGATCCCAATCTTGAAACAGGGACATCTCGACTAGCCAAGCCTCGACGCTCTGGTCGCCTTTTATCGCCGACCTCTGCAACCAATGGTTCGGCTATAGTTCCTCGGCCTGCCTCACCCCTGAGACTATCGCGTGAGACAGCAACTACAAATTCTGGTGAACCATTGACACCACAACCTCGCCCTACCTTACATTTGACCGATGGGCGATCGCTCCCCTCAAGCGCTAATCGTCGTGGGTTACCAACTGCACAACCGCAAGTCCCTCACGCTCGGCGGCGACGCTCTCAAGCAGCTCGGCGGCGTCATACTTCTTCCCGGCCTCTCCCCCAACCTCGCCCTAGCACCCAACAATCTCGAAACAGCCAGCGATCGCCACTGCCTCGCTCGATCTCACCTCTCCTCTATGGCACCCGACTGCTGATCGTGGGGATTGGCATTGGGGTGATTGCAGGTACCTTGCTATCTACATGGAATCCTGCCAGCCGCGTTACTGCTGGGTCGTCACAAACTGCGATTACAGCGAAAAGTCTTTCAGGTGGGCAACAAGCCGCAAATCCAAAGCTTAACGCTCCACCGATGCCGCTCAAATTGGGCAGTGAGATCACAACTCTCAAGAGCCAAGTTCAAGCGCTAGCCAGCTCTAATACAGGCTTGGCTCCGGGGGTTTTCCTGATTGATCTGGACAGCAACAACTATGTCAATTTGAACGGCACAGCAGTATTTCCAGCAGCCAGCACGATCAAAGTCCCTGTGCTCGTGGCGTTTTTCCAAGATGTAGATGCTGGCAAGATCCGCCTGGATGAGCAGTTGGAGATGCGGCCCGAGTTAATCGGCTCTGGCTCTGGAGATATGCAATATCAACCACCAGGCACCAAATATAGCGCCTTAGAAACGGCGTTTAAGATGATCACGATTAGCGATAACACCGCTACGAACATGCTGATTGCTCGGCTCGGTGGGGCGGCTGCGTTAAATCAACGCTTTCAGTCTTGGGGTTTGACAGCAACAGCTATTCAAAATCCGTTGCCAGATTTGCAAGGCACCAATACCACCAGCCCTCGCGATTTGGCGAATTTGATGGCCTGGGTGAATCAGGGCGATCTGGTATCAATGCGATCGCGCGATCGGATGCTAGATATTATGCGCAAAACCGTCACTGATAGTCTGCTACCCCGTGGCCTGGGTGAAGGGGCAACGATCGCTCACAAAACCGGAGATATTGGCACCTTAATTGGTGATGTGGGTTTGGTCGATATGCCGAGTGGCAAGCGGTACGTGATCGCTGCCCTAGTAAAACGTCCATTTAACGATGAACAAGGTTCAGAGCTAATTCGGCGAATTTCTCAGGTAACCTATCGTGCTTTGGCTCAGCCGACTGCAACGAATCCCAGCACTGGCACTACCAACCCAGCGTTGACTAACCCAAGTCCAGGGATGGGGGCAACAAATCCTACCCCTAACAATTTCACCAACTTTCCCGGAGCAGGACAGTCTATTTCACCACAGCCCAATAACTTTAATCGTCAGTAATCATTTGCACGTCCGATCTATAAGGGCAAAGCATTCGGGCAACGACCTCGAATTGCTTGTGATAGTTGATCTACCGAATGCTTTGCCCCTACCAAATTAGAAAAGGCTAGAGCGATCGCCTTGTCGAGAAACTCAATCGATCGCTAGCGTTTCCGGTTCGGTCAGAGGATCGGGCTCCTGGAACTGCTCTAGGGTCTGCCACAGCTCTTGCAATAAAGGCTCTAACCCTTTCTGAGCAACCGCTGAGATCAAGAAGATTGGGGCATCGGTCAGTTCGCGCAGTTGATCCACGAGGGTTTCTGCCACTTGTTCTGAGACCACTTCTTCTGGCAGGGCATCAATTTTATTCAAGCCAATAATTTGCGGGCGATCGCTCAAGCCTCGACCGTAGGCGTGCAGTTCTTCTTGGATGGTTTGGTAAGCGGCGATCGGGTCTTCAGAGGTGGAGTCAATTAAGTGCAGCAAAACTCGTGTGCGCTCGATGTGGCGGAGAAATTCATGGCCCAAGCCAGCACCCGTATGCGCTCCTTCAATCAATCCAGGAATATCTGCAAAGACTGCACCGTCTCCACTCGGCTTCCGTACAACTCCCAAATTGGGTACTAGCGTGGTGAACGGATAATCGGCAATTTTCGGGCGGGCAGCAGAGAGCACCGAAATCAGCGTCGATTTCCCAGCATTCGGCAAACCGATAATCCCAACTTCGGCTAGCAGCTTCAACTCTAGACGCAGCAAACGGCTCTCACCAGGTAAACCGGGCAGTGCTTTTTCGGGGGCGCGGTTGTGGTTGCTGAGGAAGTGACGATTACCTAGCCCCCCTTTGCCACCTTGAGCCGCACAAAAGGTTTGACCGGGGGTGACCAGATCTCCTAAAATCTCGTCGGTCTCGGCATCGTAAATCACCGTGCCACAGGGAACTTCAATGATGCGATCGCTCCCCGAAGCCCCAGTCCGATTATTTGGCCCGCCGCGCTGACCATCTTCTGCCTTAAAAATGTGGGCATAGCGAAAGTCAAGCAGTGTTTGCAAGTTGGTATTTGCCACCATAATTACTGAGCCGCCTCGCCCGCCATTGCCCCCTGATGGCCCACCCGCAGGCACATATTTCTCGCGGCGAAAGGCAACTAACCCGTCGCCGCCATTGCCTGCCTGGACTTGAATTTCTGCTTGATCGATGAACTGCATGAAGATGAAAACTGAAGCGTCTGTGGATAGATTCTAGCGACCTGAGCAGTTGACAAATGCCCACAGGAGATGCCAGAGAACGCTTCATTATAGTGCCAATTTAACCTGGGTTACTCAGTCTCTTGGCTCAACCGTGGCGGCTCACTTCTTGTTGTAGCCAAGCATCTACAGGTTGACCATCACGGCGGCGCAACTCAATTTCGACTACCATCACCTCACCAGAGCCAGGGGGAGCAGGCTTTTGATGAAACAAGATCTCATAAGCAGCGGGGTCTTCATTACGCTCTCGTAGCCAGTCTTGCACCTTCATCGTGGCAAACAAAGACTGCCCCTGCTCAAACATCCGGGTGATTTGCATTTGCAGGGTGTAGGGGTTAAACCGAGGCATAGCGGTCTCCGGGGTTGACAGTAACCAGATTTTAGCGTGGCATAGAGCAGCGGTTAGCCCTGAGCCGAGAACCAACCGCCGATCGCCTATTTGGCAATAAAATGCGCCCACACATTTCCATCTGGCCCAGCGACGCGATCGACGTAGGCGTAGGGGTAGAGCAGTTTGCGGCCTTCGGTGTCATAGTAGCCAGAGAGCGCGTCACCCCAAGGATCATTCACGATATAACCTTGAGGAGTGAAGCCAACGACTGTGATGATGTGCCCCCCGTGAGTAAAGTAACCACCCAAGACAACGGGGCGTCCGTTGATTAGTTCTTCTTTGACCTCAGACCATTTGCGAGTCGTGCTAAAGCTGGTTTTGAACCCATAAGCTTTAATCATTTCTGACAACACGGCGTTATCGGTCTGAGAGCCTTCGCCGTAGCGGTTGAGGCACCATTGCAGCAGTTCGTCTTCGAGTTGCCCACCCTGCGATCGCCGCCCGTAGTAGTACAAGATCATGGCGATCGATGTGACATTGCAGGTGGCCCAAGAATAGCGCGGGTTGTCTCGTTGCGAGAAGTAAGGAACGTTGAGTTCGACCTGAGGGGGCAGGGGGTTAAAGGCTTTATCGCCACGCTTCAATTGCACAAAATCAGGAAACACATAACCTGTATTGCCAAACTGAGCCAGTTCTTCGGTGAGGGCAACTTTGATGTGGTTATCAGCGATCGCGTAGCTGCCCACCCCATAGATTGTGCCTGCATTCAGCGTGAACTTTTCGGCCTCTTGCAAACTGGACGAATCAACCGGGCGCTTCTTGAGCACCGTGGTTTTCAGCACCGTCATCGTCAACGCATTGGGGTCGTAAGTGACAGTTTTGCCGCCCCGTTTAATTTGAGCGTGCTGCCAGTAGATGTATCCCGTCTTCCCAATGCCGGGTACTTCATTAGCAAGCGAGACCCGAAAGTGCCCTTTGACGATCGCATAGCCAGTAATCGCCAGCGTTTGTCCTTGCAACAACTCTGTTTTTTGGTTAGCCGCCAAACTGGCAGAGTCGGCGGGTTGAGCTTTTAACAGTGTGTTTTCCGTAATCAGCACTTGAGCACTAACGTTGGTATTCGGCACATCCGCCACATCAAAGCGGAGGATCTGCGGGCCTTTGCTCAACTGCACATGGTCTTCAAAAAAGTAGCCAAACTCGCCTAAGGGTGCGATCGCAGGCTCAATTACCACTTTCAGGTGTCCATCTACCAAGCCGTAGCGCTTAATCGTAAAAGTTTGGCCTGCCTTTACTGCGACTTTTTGCTGTGGAGTCAGCTTAGAAGAGACAACAGGACGACTTTTGAATAAAGTATCACGTAGAATTTTCAGACTCAACGACTGCCCCACGGTCATAGGGTCGGTGCTGACGTTGATATAAATAATTTGGTTGGCGACGCTCTTGCCAAGACTGTCGATGCCCTCTAGACGCAACCAACGGGCTCCTGCGGTCTTAAAGCCTTGATCTAACTTTACTTGCCAAGTCCGGATTTGCTCGTTAGTGGTCACTGTAAGGGGGTATTTATCTTCTGCTTTGAGCGTGATCTTGGCGACTCGCAGCGGGTCAAACGTTCCTTCAAGTGACAGGGCTTGATTGATCAGAACCTCGTTGGGGCCGCGAGAGGTCAAGGCGGGTGGTGCAGTTGCCACGGCAGGAGTTGTACCAGGGTTGGGGGCTGCGGAGTCAGTCATGGTTCCCTCAAGTAGGATGGGTTGCTTCGACAAAGTTTCTGGGGGAGCATCCAGAGATTTTCAGCTACATCCGCTGGCCTGATATTTCCTGAAGCAACTGAGTGAGGCGAGGCCTCAGACAAGGATCAAACGCTGCCCCCATTTTAATCAGTCCCTCCAGTAGTGGTACATCAACCTGAATTAAAAGAAAAATCCCAGAGCTAATTCGCTTTGGGATCGCTTTGACTAAGAATTGAAGTAACGTGTTACATGCCTAAGTCAGCCAGAATGTCGGTAGCGTGGGTGTCGGTCTTAACGCTGGAGTAAACATGGCTAATTTTGCCGCTGCCATCAATTACGTAGGTGACACGCTTGGCATAACCGCCGCCATCGACATCATAAACCTTGGTAATCGCGCCATCAGTATCTGCTAACAGCGGGAAGGGCAGATTGAACTTTTGAGTGAACTGTTGGTGAGAGCTTTCGTCATCGGTGCTGACCCCTAGCACCACAATATCTTTGCCTTGATAGACAGAGTATTTGTCGCGGAAGCTGCATGCTTCTTTGGTGCAACCCGGCGTATCGTCTTTGGGGTAGAAGTACAACACAACCGTTTTGCCTGCGAAGTTAGACAGCGAAACAGGGTTGCCGTTGGTGTCTTTGACGGTAAACGTGGGGGCAGTATCGCCAACAGATAAAGCCATAGATCTCGGTGTCCTGCGGTTTTGAAGGTCTGTTTTACAAATTTTAATTGATTACAGATGGTCAAAGCATTCAAGTCACAAAGCAAATTACCAGCGATCGCGACTTTCTCAAGGCAGATTTCTCTCTAACGTAAAGTTATTCTTCAGGTGCTTGCTTCACTCGCTCAATTTTCGTAGTCTTTGTTACAGAAATATTTTTGATCTTTAGAACTAAACAGCCGTTCGGCAACATAGAACAACAGGAAGCGACGTTATGAAACTTGAACTACAAACTCTACCCACTGCTAACTTCTGCTGGTTACCCACCTACACCCCCCCTGTGGAATACCAAGCATCTACTTGGGTGCATTTACTAGAAGCTCCTAGCACGTTTAGCTATGACGAAGCCCTGTTGCTCTGCCAGCAATCAGATGATGAATGGCTAGCCTGGGTACCCGATCATGGTGAAGTCATACTCAACACCCGTCAGTTTTGCTCGCAAGTCTAATTGGCTAGCAACACCTCCTCTTTAGTTTGAACAGCCAGCGCACCGCAGGGTTCACTATGAGCAAAATTTTGGGTTGAGAGGCGAGGGCACGGACGATCGCCACACGTTGCTTTATCCCACCCAGAAGCTCTTTGGGAAACGCTCGCGAATATTATCAACCGCTTCTCAGCCATACTTTAATCCCTGAGAAATTTCTTGTTACTAGCCAGTCATTGAGATCAAAAAACCAGAAAGCATCTGAAGTTAGGCTCACCTCACAAATTCGGGTAGTCTTCTGCGTCAGCCTATCGACAGCGATCGCCCACCTCAGCGGTATTTCAGGGCCATGATCGATAGCGGTGGGAGATTGCGGAGAAGATCTGTATTCCGGACTAAACTCTCTTTCAGGGAGAATAAGATAGATAGGAAGTGCCTTAACCCGCCTTTCTCGATCATCTTGGTGCCCTCTTCTGAATTTTGAACCCTCAATTACCTCAGCT
>CBIHQL010000002.1:0-28313 GCA_966211855.1 uncultured bacterium | reverse complement strand
ATGCGATCGTGATATCTCAAGAGACCCGCTACCGCAGGAGGTGCTTGCAGTGACTTAGAAAGCGTCATGAGTGGCAAAACTTCAACCACAAGTCGGCTGTCAATCGCATAACGTTGACCATCAACCGCCAAGAGTAACATCAGCATAAACTAGCTCAAATCAATCCCATAGCTTTAATCCACAATCAACAGCATTTGTCAATCGCAGATTTCATGATCTTATCATGGGCTTTTTGGCAACGACTCTAAACTTAGAGAAAACTTCAATGGTCTTACTGCCTAATCAGGCTGGAAAGTATTAGCAACTCATTCTACAGATTTCAGCTAATTTCAGTGAAATGTCTCATAGAATTCATTGAAATATCAGAGGTGAACCCTTTACGGATTAGGTAAACTAGCAATTATACTCAAGCTACTCTCGGCAAATAACCTAAGCCTAATTCAACTAGAGTAAAATCTTAGCTTCAAGAAAATTTGCACCTTAATTCTAATGTTATCGAAACTATCAAGATTTAAAAATTTATTAATCTAAAAGACCAATCCCTCAAGCCCTGACATACTTCTCAATATGGTATTCATGTCCCAGGAAGCTGCTATCGAAACGCTCGAAACCTTGATGCACCCAGCTACCTCGCGTTCAGGACACTCGGTGGTTGTGCTTCTGATTGACGATCAAGTGATCATCAGTGAAGCCGTACGCCGAATGTTAGCGTCAGAGGCCGATATCACTTTTTACTCTTGCACCAATCCTGCCCAAGCGCTGCAAATCGCCATTGAAATTGGGCCGACTGTGATTTTGCAAGATTTAATTATGCCCAATGTCGATGGCTTGGCCCTTGTTCAAGAGTTTCGATCGCACCCAGCAACTTGTAACATTCCATTAATTATTTTGTCTACAAAAGATGAGCCCAGAGTCAAAGCAGAAGCCTTTGCTCTAGGAATCAATGATTATCTGGTAAAGCTACCCGACAAAATTGAACTCATTGCCCGTTTACGCTATCACTCTAAAGCTTACCTGAACCAAAAAGCCCAAACCGCAGCTTTAGTTGCCCAAGCCCAAGCTCAGCACTTAGAAAATACTTTGCAAGAGCTGCGTAAAACTCAATCGCAGCTCATCCAAACTGAAAAGATGTCAGGTTTGGGGCAGATGGTGGCGGGTGTTGCGCACGAAATAAACAACCCAGTTAATTTTATTTGTGGCAATCTTAAGCATGTCGATGCCTACGTAAAAGATTTATTGGGTTTGGTAGAGCTTTATCAAGAAAAATATCCTGAACCTGACCCTGAAATTCAAGATTATATTCACACGATTGATCTAGATTTTATTGCTCATGATTTGCCGAAAACTCTGTCTTCGATGGAAGTTGGCACCGAGCGAATTCAAAAAATTGTTTTATCTCTGAGAAATTTTTCGCGGCTTGATCAGGCTGAGATGAAGCCTGCTAACATTCATGAGGGTTTGGACAGCACTTTATTGATCTTAAATCACCGTTTGAAGCAAGGTGTAGAAGTTATTAAAGACTATGGTGACCTTCCTTTGGTGGGGTGTTATCCAGCTCAGCTTAATCAAGTATTTATGAATCTAATTAATAACGCGATCGATTCTTTGATGGATACACCAGGGTTGATAGAAAAACAAATTTTTATTCAAACTGAGCGGTTGAGCGATCGCCAAGTGCAGATCCGAATTCGTGATAATGGCCCCGGTATTCCTGTTGATATCAAACATCGGTTATTTGATCCTTTCTTCACCACAAAACCCGTCGGTCAAGGAACGGGCTTAGGGTTGGCAATTTGTTTTCAGATCATTGAAAAGCATCAAGGTGAAATTGAGGTTATATCTGAGCCGGGTCAAGGGGCAGAGTTTTTGATCCGGCTGGCAACAAGCTGTCTAGAATGTTAGCGCTTAATTGAGATTGTGCCGCCGCCAAAAGTCGTTCCACCAGGTAGGAGGTTCTTGCTTAGAGCCGTCGTATTCTGTGGGTCTGTTGGTTGTCCCCTCTGTGACTAAACTACCAACAAAATCGGCATCTTCGTAGACTCGCGCAATTTGTTGCTCAATTTCTTGCAGATCGGCCTCGGCAACTACGCCATTGCTAGTCGCTTTGTAAAACTGAACCGTCACGCGGATGGGGAAGTTGGGATCACGCTCGATCGCGAGGTTGTCAATTTCGGTAAATGGGCCTTCAACCTTGCCGTGACCAATCACTGCCGCTTCAACGTTACTGGTTTTCATCGGTGCGCCTGCTGCTGGAGCCATCGGTGCAGCCATATCCGCTTCATAGGCCATTGATTGCCGCGTTGCTTGTTTTTGTTTCAACGGCACCTGAATCAGCATGACGAGATTTAACCCTTGCCGCTCAGCCGCAGCCGAGGTAGTGGGTGTGCTGGGGTCTTCACTGGTCGCACGAAAGTCACTAATCCGCTGCCCAGTTAAGCTTGCGCGATCGCCATTTTGATTAAAAAACAGGCGTTGTCCCCACGTTCTTCCAGCCTCAAAGCCATCTCGCTGATTATCAATCACGGTGACGCTAGTACCTTCGCGAGTTGCCAAAATGGTGAGTACAGCAGGATTACCTGGATAAGACTGATAGTTAAACAAAACCGGGTTAAACTCTGCTTTGCCACCTTGAGGGATGGGTAAAAAACAAGCTTGAGCGCTGACTAAAGCATGAGTATCGCGAGGAGCCAATAGAGAGTTGGTGCGACCTTGCCAAGAAGATGGCTCATGCAAATAGCGCCGCAGATCCCCCAAAAACTCTCGTAAGGAAACTCGCTGAAGGGGTTGCCCACGTTCGTTGCCCACCCGCAAAAAGAAGCTGTCTAAGTCTACGTCGGCTGATTGATCTGAGAAGTTGGGATGACGAATCACGGGCATGAGATTAAGTTCGTGCTGCTCAGTTTGTGGGTTAAACTGCTGCACTTGAATCGTCATGTCGCTGATATTGGGGCCAACCGCCGAGTTTTTATAGCGACCCGTATCTTCCCAGGTTAGATCGAGGATATTCAGGCCAAACCTTTGCGCTAAAGACTGTGCCTCTGGGTTGCGCACCATCGCCATTGTTTGCTCGATCACCGCACGGTAGGCAGAATAATTGCCTGGATCAGGGCGGGGAGTAGAGGAACGATCAACCACAGGCTGGGCGATCGCAGGTGCATTCCAGCTTTCCACGATCGGAGCTTTGGAAGCATTCTGGGTCGGTTGACACGCGATCGCCAACGCCACAGGTGCTAAACCAATCAGTGTGAAAAAGATGCGATGCATTACCCCAGACCTCTCTGCCAAATTGCTGATACCAACTTAGAGCGTTGAGCAGAACGGTAGGGCTTGGTTTCAGTTTCGGCAACAGCTTGTCAAATTTGTGACATAGTTAGTGCATCTTTTCCTCGATTACGAACCAAGCTCGTAAAACTTCAGCCACTGTCCAAGCCTGGGCAATACAGCCGCGTGGTTGAAATGGAGGATCGCCATCAAAAATTTCACTCAAGCTGCCAACTCCGTGAGCACTGAGGTGATGGGCCATCGGTTCTAGAAACTGCCGCGCTTGTAAGGGATCGTTATAGACCCGCAGATGAGCCAACGCAAACGGCCCTAGTAGCCAGCCCCATACCGTGCCTTGGTGGTAAGCGCCATCGCGTTGAGTTTGGTCACCGCCATAGTGCCCTTGATAACGGGGATCGTCAAGCGAGAGCGATCGCAAACCATGAGAGGTGAGCAGCGTTCGACCACAGATATCCACGACTTGTTTTTGCTGGGTCGTGGTGAGTGGGCTATGAGGTAGAGAAACCGCAAATAGTTGGTTGGGTCGCAGCGAAGCATCATCTCCATCTGGGCTATCGAGTACGTCGTAGCAATAACCCAATTTTTCGTTCCAAAACCGTGAAAATCTTGCTAGAGTCCGATCGGCGATCGCTTCGTATTCTTGATGGGGCTTGCCAATCTGTCGGGCAAACCGAGCCATCGTTCTCAAAGCGTTATACCAAAGCGCATTGATCTCAATTGGCTTGCCGATGCGGGGGGTGACGACCCAATCACCCACCTTGGCATCCATCCAAGTAAGTTGCACCCCCGGTTCACCTGCATAGAGTAGACCATCGGTGGGATCAAGGTGAATTTGGTAGCGAGTGCCGCGACAATGCCAATCAACAATGTCTGCCAACGTTGGAAACAGTTCTCGTACTAAGTCTTCGTCACTGGTAGCGTCATAATAAGACCGCAGCGCTTCAAAATACCATAGTGTCGCATCAACGGTGTTATATTCAGGGGTCTCACCCGCATCAGGGAAACGATTGGGCAACATCCCTTGATCGACATAACGAGCATAAGTACGAAGAATTGAGCGAGCCACGTCTGGTCTCCCTGTGGTCAGTGTTAGACCTGGTAGGCTAATCATGGTGTCTCGTCCCCAATCACTAAACCAGGGATACCCGGCAATGATTGTTTTGCCTCCCAATTCACCCGGAGATGCGCGATCGACAACAAATTGATCTGCCGCGAGCATCAAGCGCTGAATCCAATTGGGGACTTCTGTAGGTTTGAGTCCGCGATCGAGTTTCCAGGTATTGAACAGTTTTTGATCGTAACCATGCCGCGCCTTTAAAGCTGCCTCTCCATTGAGATTGGGGTGAGGCTCTGTACTGGCGATCAGGGTCAAAGATTCACCCGGCTTCAAGATGGCTTGAAACGTAGCCGCATGCAGGTGATCTTCGCGATCGCGCAAACCCCGATAACGTTCTACGGCTAGATCAAACCCATAGTACCAATGATGCGCTAGATGCACTGTGGCGCGATCGCTTAGCACATAAAAGGGAGTTGCACCTGGATACGCCGTTACACATAACCCCTGATCGACCACCTCCAGGCTCATCTGCCAATTATTGCTTTGGGTGTCGCTATGATAATCGCGGTAATTAACCATCGCTTTGAGCGAGAGTTGCAGCGGCTGTGTAGCGCGGCGCAGCGTGTACTGCACATAGGTTGTGTTTGCCCCCATTTGCATCCATACCCGTTTTTCTAGTAGGGCATCAGCACAAGCAAACCGCCAAGTCGGAATCGAACCTTCTACCGAAAACTGCTCAATATGGCGATCGCCCGCTGAACCGACCGCACCATCTGCCCAACGATTGGTATGCAGCAAATACATGCGATCGCCATAGGTAGCGGTTTCATCGAGTTTTGTCACCAATAGATTCCGGCCTAGAGGAGGGTTCAACGCAGCAATCAGCAAACCGTGATAGCCACGAGTCAGCAAGCCTGCTACGGTGCCTGATGCATAACCCCCAATCCCATTCGTGACCAGCCATTCTCTAGTTTCAGCAATCTCTAGTTGACCGCAGATCTCTCGTCCAAACTCGATATCCATGCAATACACCGTCACTCGCCAACAGGCTTCTATAGTAAAACGCTTCTAAAGTGCCTCACCTAGCTTGAGCGATCAAGTCAGCTACAATTTGCCCGGAGCTGAGTACCCCTGGAATGCCAGCACCGGGATGAGTTCCGGCACCCACACAATAGAGATTTGGCACATCTTCACTGTGATTGTGAGGACGAAACCAAGCAGACTGAAACAGGGTGGGTTCTACTGCAAAAGCGCTTCCTTTATAGCTGTTGAGTTCGTCACGAAAGTGTAATGGATCGATAAAATGCTCGGTGACAATGTGTTGAGATAAATTTGGCAAATACCGCTGCTCTAGATAAGCAACGATCGCATCTCGATAAGGCCTTGCGGCTGTTTGCCAATCGGTGCCACTGTCTAAATTAGGAACTGGAGCCAACACATACCAGCAATCACAACCTGGAGGAGCCAAGCTAGGGTCTGTCGCAGTCGGGCGATGGAGGTATAACGAGAAATCTGGAGTCAACTGCTTACGGTTGAAAATATCTTCAATCCAATCTCGGTAACGTGGCCCCATCAGGATTTCGTGGTGAGCCATCTGGTCATAGCGGCGGTTAGTGCCAAAATACAGCACAAACAATGACATTGAATAGCGAAACTTTTGCACCTGGCGATCGCGATATTTACGCCGAAATTGGGCGGGTACTAAGTTGAGGTAGGTAAACGCTACATCAGCATTACTGACAACTGCATCGGCACTCAGGCGATCGCCATTCTTCAGCACCACTCCGGTGGCTCGTCGGGTATCAGGTGCGATCGCAATTTCAGCCACTTCTGTGTTGAGATGCAAATGCCCGCCTAAATCCTGAAACAGTTGAACCAACCCTCGCACCAAGGCTCCAGTGCCTCCCATCGCAAACCAGATGCCAAACGCCTGCTCTAGTTTGTGAATCATCGCGTAGACCGACGTGCTTTGAAACGGATTGCCCCCAATCAGGAGGGGATGGAAGCTAAACACCTGCCGCAGACGCGAATCTTGGATGTATTGGTTGACAAACCCTGCCACCGATTTATGAGACTGCAAACGAGCCATATCAGGAGCAACGCGCAACATATCGCTGAAGTGACTGAACGGTTTTGTCATTAAGGGCAAACCTGCCTCAAAAACTGCCTGCGACGCTCGATAAAACCGCTCGTATCCTGCAACATCCGCTGGGTTAAAAGCCCGAATCTGCTCTAACAGAAAGTCACGATCGCCTGTGTAGTGAAAGACTGAGCCATCTTCAAAACGGATGTTGTAGAACGGGTCAAGGGGCACTAGCTGCACATAGTCTTCGGTGCGCTTCCCGGCGATCGCAAACAAATCGTGAATTAAATTAGGGGCAGTAATAATGGTTGGCCCGCCATCAAAGGTAAATCCATCCTGCTGATAAACATAGGCACGACCGCCTGGTTTGTCTCGTTTTTCCACAATGGTTACTTGATGTCCTTGCGCTTGTAAGCGAATAGCGGCAGCAAGCCCTCCAAAACCGCTCCCAATCACCACAATGTTCATGCTGGCTCTAACTGTTTCTGGAAGTTCTCGGCTTCCATCCTAAGGGGTTGCCTGTAACTTTTGTATGCTAAAAAGGCAATTCACTTGTCTTCAAAGTTCATGGGGTTTGTTCATTTTCGGGCTTGGTTGCGGGCGATCGCTCTCATTTGTCTTTGCTGGGGCTTGGTGTATACACGAATATCACCTGCGATCGCCACAGTACACACTTATCCAGAGTCGGCTACTCAGGTCATGTATCGATCGCAGCAGAGTCTACGTGATGCTCAAGACCGGGCTTGGCAGGCTGTTTTGTTTAAACGGCTGCAACAAGGCCAAGTGCAGACATTACATTTGCGTTTGGTAGGCTTTCCAGGCGCAGTAGAAGTTGCTCATCCCCAAGCCTTGCAGATCACAACAGGCACAGGCAGAGTTTTCACCGCCCCCGATCGCTCAGACCAACTCCCGCTGCCAGCCAATGTCGGGGAATATGATTTTTTAGCAGTCATCACTCAATTGGAACAAGCATCCCCCTTGCGCCTGTCGTTATCCCTGATCCATGATCAAACGATTGATCTCATAGTCCCACCGTTTGTCGTACGGGAGTGGCTACAGGTGCTAGATCTCACAGACGCGATCGCCCGTTAGATCCACCTTCAGCCCTCTAACTACAAACCAATCCAGCCAAGAACCCTATAGGAGTTGTTGCCCATGAACCTCACAAAGATCGGCACTTCAGTCATCACCTGCTTAACCTTGGCAGTTTTGCTGGCCCCTCGTCCTGCCGTGAGCCAGTTAGTACCTCGCCCGTGGGTATCTGTTGGCGTGAAAGATGACGAAGCAACCTTTGCGGTGGGTGCGAAAGCTGTTGGGTTAGGAGTCGAATTGGGAGATGGCCCAAATGGCGCGACTGGGGTGGATGTGTTGAAATTTCTCAATTTGCCCGTGGTGTCGCCTTATGTCGGTTTAGGCTTGTACTCGGCAGATGAAGGGTTGGCCTACTCGGGTGGAGTACAAGTCGATGCCTCTGAAAATTTGTTTGTGGGGGTTGGCTATAACTCGGTGCGAGGCGTAAATGGGCAACTAGGGGTGAGATTTTAAGTCGATCTCCTAGCAATGGGATCTGTAAAAACACGAATTCTCTAGTTTTTCAGAGTCATATTTTCCGTGTCTTAGCGATGGTTCACAAGCTTTGACTGCGGCACACTACAAACAGCGTTATCTAGAAGCACTGACCTATGCCCAGCGTACCAAATGCAATCAGTCCTCGCGCTTTATTTTGGTTGTGGTATGAACGCATTCCTCTAGAGCAAAGACTTAGCGCAGCTCGCGACTTCAGCCGCTTCGTCAAAATTGCTGAGTTAGAAGCGAGTCTATACTTACCCTCTCCCGAAGTCCGCGAAGTACCGACCAAAGCTTAAATTCTGGTATCGCTTGTTAGGTCAGTCGCCAAAACCTGTGATCGCCCCCAAGTTTTGGCTTCCTAAGTATTTTTGATTTTTCCATGCATTAGTTCTCCCAAACCGGCAGCAGTCAATTTGGCTGCTGTTTTTCTTTGGTGATGGTTTCGTTGCCAGCACAGAGGTTGGTAGATAGTTTTTGGTGGCTGCGTCGAGCATAAACCCGGTAATGCCCCCCCATGCGAAAGTAAGCACCACAACTGGCAGTCGAGCGAGAACTGTAAACCTCCACTCGTCGGGGCGCTTTGCCTTTACTGACTTGATCGACTAAAAATGTCCAGACTGCAACCGGAGGGCGATCGCGGTTAGGGGTAGTCAATTGATACAAGATCACCTGACCTGTAAACACCACATCGGCTCGCTGCCTTGCCATCTCTGGAGTGGTGCGAATACAAGAGCAAGCCAGACTAGGTTGGGCTGAAGCTAGGCCAAACATCAAAATCGCAGCCTGAGATGTAACTGCCAATCCTAAATAACTTAACCATTGCCGCATTGCGATCGCTTCTCAGAATTGAATATTAGATGGAGAGAGGCTGGACTATTCTCACTTTAGAAGTCTTAAGCGATGGATAGCTATGCCTGAATCTGAAGACCTATCTTGAGTCAGAGGAAACCCTCCGTAAAGCTGATTATGCTGAAGGACTCTTCAGATTGCCTTGTCTAAATTATTTAGATTGGATCAGGCTGCTGGAGACTTATTTAAAACCTTGTTGAATTACAGCTTTACCTAATTAAAACCTGATTTTGAATCATGATTAAATCCTGTTGGCAATTTTCTCAAGATCTAGTGCTACTTTTCCAGGATCTAGCTAAGTATTGGGTACCAAAGCAAGCTCAGCAAAATTTACTTCACTTGTCTTGTCGCTGCAAACACCCAGGACAAGAAGCTCGGTGTGAAGAATGCCCCTATCTAGAAGCTATGGTGTCTCGTACTAAGTTACTCAGCAACCCAGCATTAAGATAGAGCAAATCTTTAACAACTCTATTTGTTTTTCAGCTTGGGGAGAGACGTAAGGCTGAATCAATTTTTGGTCTATTAGAAAGAAGAATTAAATATTAAGGAGCCAATGTCATGCTGCGCGATCGCGAAGGTGTTGCTTCTAGAGGCGACAAAATTTCCCGAAAAAACTTAGTTTCTAGCTTAACGATTGGTTTTCTAATTGGAACTATTGCGGGTTTGCCAATTGGCTGGTTTTCTCACCGTGTCTACTTCCGCTATCATTCTGCTCAAGTTTTATTGTGCCGACAGCAGCATTTTGGTCAAACAGAGGCTCAATTAATAGAGACTTGTGGCGCCCTTTATTAAGAAAGCGCGTACCTACTAAACAGTTCTTACCTATACCCTAGGTAGAGATATCTCATATTAGCGCTAGACAACGTAAGATTCAACTCGAAAGCAGGTAGGGATAATTCCTTAGATAGACGTGACAAAAATCTATAACTTCTATCTTGCTATACAGCGATCGCAGTGTCGCTAGCAAATTTCACAGAAATTCTTTCAAACAAGGGTATTCGATAATGAAGCTGAGCTCTCTATCTTCAGTCATTTGGGCTAGTGCTTTGGCAGTGAGTTTGGGCGTCCTTACCTCCATGGAAACCGTAAAGGCTCAAACAGGTACTGCACCTGCTGGCGGCACCACAACTGCTGAGCCTGGAACCACTGGCACAGTAACCTCACCGGGCCTTGGGGAGACTGGCGGCACAGGCGATACCACAACTGATACGACGACAGATACAACAGGCACCACAGGCACTACGACTGACACGACGACAGGTACAGGCACAGGCGTCACTGGCGATACCACAACAGGCACTACTGGAACCACTGGAACAACGGGCACTATTCCTGATACAACCACAGGCACTACTGGAACAACAGGTACTACCGGCACCGCTGGAACAGGCGCTACAGATACCACAACAGGTACGACAAGCACGACCACTACCGTTCCTGGAACCACAGGTACAACGACCGACACTGCACCCACTACGACAACAGATACCCAGACAGATACCACAACCACATATCAAACCAATACTGGTGGCGATCGCGACTTTGACTGGGGTTGGTTGGGTTTACTCGGTCTAATTGGTTTGGCAGGGTTCGCTCGTAAGTCTGAACCCGTTCACACCTATCAAGATACAGACGCAACGACCCGCTCTGGCTCTGGCACTCGCTACTAGAATCCTGAAAGCGTTTCAGAATTAGTCGGTTCATCAACTAGGGGGCAAGGTGTGGTCTTGCTCCCTATAACTTTTAGCTCTCCAATTGCGTATACAGATATTTTTATGGGCTTGGAGGAACGTCCAACTTAAATTTTGGATAAATATATTTATGAATTAAAAGAAAAACTAAAGGGGCCTAAAGAAATAGAGGTAGATTTTGCGGCTTCTTCAACTGCTTCTTTAACCGTCGGCATATCAACGAATTGAACAGCTTGAGGAGAACTCAGGGTGACTTGGCCTATAGACTCTTCTGTTTGAGGCAATATTACGAATAACCTTAGAGAGTAATGGTCTTCACGATTGAGGGGACAGAGCAGTAAATCAACTTGTGATTGAGGTTCAGCAAAAGAAAGAGGCGTGAGTTGCTTAATTTGATGGCTACGGTCAGGCGATCGCACCTCTACATAAACGACCCCTTGGTTATCAGGCAAGGAGATACCAACCTGGAGATGCTCAAAGTCATGATGACTCTGGTTGGCTAGCTGAATTTGTATCAGTTGTAAGTCATTGTAAGGATAGTCGCGATCGCCATCTGAAATTGTAATCTGGCTCCGAGAGCAAGAGCCTCCACAGATGTCGGCAAATGTAGGAAAAACCTCAATGCGACGACCAATCGGAGGCTGACGATAACGATAGGTCATCACTGCGGCGTAGAGAAATGCACCTGCTACTCCACCAATCACTAAAGCGATCGCCAACAAAATGATTAAAGACCAATGAAAATGAATTGGTAGCAAGTTTAAAAAGGCATGTACCACAGATATCACACTATCTAAACTAGGCATTGCATCACCTCAACACTCCGTACAATTCGTTGACCTACCCAATTTGAAACAACTCAAATTAAGAAAATGACTGATGTTGAGGTGGGATTTCAAATTGATAAGTGTCGCCGTGTTGCAGATAGATCATCTGCGTATTTAAATCTGCGGCTGCGATCGCCTTTTGAAAATCTTCTAAGGGAGACTTAAATACAGTGTAATCGTTGAAGTGAATCGGAATTGCGGTTTGGGGTGCAATCAACCTCACCATTTCTACACCCTGACGCGCATCCATTGTTAATAGAATGCCAAGAACCTGGGTGCCACCCAAATGCAGCAATGCTAGATCAATGTCAGGATACCGTTGGGGAATCTCCTTGATTTGGTCATAAACCAACGTGTCACCCGTAATATAAACCCGAAATAGAGATGATTGCCCCGCCTGAAACTCTAACAAACTTCCCATTACAGGAGGGAGAGCCGCAGCCATTACCCCAGGGCCATGACGACCGGGCATCGCTGTAATTTTTAAGCTTACGTCTCCTTTCGTTACCGTGAAGGTTTCCCATGTTCCGATTGCATAGGGAGCCTGAAAACTCTTCTTACTTAAACCCTCAGCAGCATGAGGGGTGGTCACAATGGGAATTTGCTTGTCTAGCTTTTGCTCAACCAGGCGATCGAAATGATCTTCATGCAGATGAGACAACACCACTAAATCTAGAGGAGGCAAGGATTCTAGCTCGATCGCAGGATTGGTTTTTCGCTGAGAGCGTAGACCATAACCAAGATGCACATGATCGCCCTGATGCAAAAAGTTAGGGTCTGTCAAAATGGTGAAGCCAGCGTAACGCAAAATCACAGTGGCTGTTCCGACAAAAAAGATAGAGCCTTCTGCTAAATTTGGGCGATCGCCGTGCGCAGGTAAAACTAAGGTCTTGGGTTGATCCATGTCTGGTTCCTCATCTCCCCGCCTTAGTGGCCTGAGAGGATGTTGTAGGTACGATAATCATTTACCAAGCACCATATCGCTTAGCGCTGAGGTTAGCGTCCTCCCTAGGCGCGACCTTGCTTCGTCATCAGAAGTAGAAAAGAATTTGCCTAAAAAAGAACCTCGGGAGTTTCAGAACACCAGCCCAAACGGATGTCAGCAGCGATCGCACATCTCAGTTTAGAGTGTGGCTAGAAACTCCCAAAGTTAGGCTTGTCCTACATGTGTCCTTTAACTCCACAGAATAGACATCTTTTTAGGGTGGAGCGTCTAGCTCTAGAAGGGCTTTGATCGTAAAGTCAGGTTGTCATTCGGGATACAATCATTTCCATCAACGTACGCATTCAAGCGCTATCAAGCCGCAACTTTGAGCGGGCGATCGGGCACTCTGAAATGACATCTGATTTTTGTTAGCATCTTTCACCCAGCAAACTATGACTCGTCTTAGCGATCGCGCCTTTCAGATTCTCAAAACCGAAATCCAGCGCCGCACCGGAAGTGATGCCGCAGGTCGAGTGCAGCAACAAATTCTCCTCCGACGCTTGGAGAAGCTGCGCGATCAAAAAGGGGAACCCGTGGGTGAAGCGGAGTTGCGAGAGATGGTCAGCGATATGCTGCCAGATTTTGATGCCCAAGTTTTACAAAAAGCGGTGCGTGCCAATCGTCCTCCTGGCCCGTGGGGTGCGATTAAAGTAGTAGCGGCAACTGTGGTTGGGCTAGCAGGGGGGATTTACATCATCAACTTGCCCTTCCCAATGGTGCGGATTCCGATCGCTAAAACAGCCCCTATCCTGTTGCTGCCCAGCTACATCAGCATGGATCACAGCTACCGCCAAGCCATCTCGCTAGTAGAACAAGCCGATCAACTGGTCAACCAAGCAACCAGTGGCGCGGATATTGACTTGGGGGGTCAGAAAGTAAAGCTGGCTCAGAAACACCTTGATGCGCTGCCTGTTTGGTTTTTAGGCTACACACCTCAACGCTATTGCAGCTTTTTTAGGTGTAGCTGGCAGTTTACCTTCGATGAGTTTCAAACTGCCCGGAAACAGGTAGGGCGGATGGAGGCCAAGGTTTTTCAAGAAAAAAACGCCCTGACGCAATTCCAAAAGGCGAGCCAAGAACTGACAGGCGCAAAACAGAAGTATCAACAGGCAACAGCATCAGGCGCAAAATCAGATGCGATCGCTCAGTGGCAAGACGCAATCGATCAGATGCAGCAAGTGCCAGACAACACCTTAGCAGGGCGGATGGCTAAGACTCAACTCACAGCCGCAGAGCGAGACTTTGAGCAAGCCACAGGCTACATCGCCGGAGATGCCCGTACAGGTAACTTAATTGCTGCGGCTAAACAATTTGCCCGCAATGCTGCTGAACTGGGCCAAAACCCACCGCACTCTGTGGCGCAATGGCAAGAGGCCGTCAGTTTGTGGGAAGACGCAGTGAACCAGCTAGAACAAGTCCCGGTCACAGATCCTGGCTTTGTGGCCTCTCGCTCGTTGTTAGCCGACTATAAGAAAAATCTGAGTACGATTCGGATTCGCTTAAACGCTGAAAAAGAATCAACGGCTGCTTTAGAACAGGCTCAGGAAATGACTCAAAGCTTTCTGGCGGCGGCGACGGCTCAAGCGATGGCGAACAACCGACCCTACCTATTGTCACAATTACAAGGCATTATCAATCAGCTTCGTAAGGTGCAGTCAGGTACAACAGGCTATGCTGAGGCTCAAAGTTTGTTGAAATCGGCTGAGGACAAGCTACAACAGTTACAACGCCTTTAAGAGCTTCTAGAGAGCGTGGTACTGCTCATGCGGTTAAGTTAACTTCACCCAAGACCGACCGATCCGGAGAAGCACCCACACGAGAGGTATAATCACGTTGAGCGTCGTTCACAAAACTCAACATGCAGATTCCGGTTATTCGGTTTTGGGGAAGGTGTTAGAAGGGATGGAGCAACTGAGTTGTGTAACCTTGAGCCAACCCACTAGTGCCAAAACCTCTGTAGAATTTGTGAACTTTGCCTCTTCATCCGCTCTCAGCTTCTTATTGCTGCATCTATGACCCCTGTTTCTCCTCCTCCCGTAGTTCGCCATTTGTCGTTAGGTCTGGCTTTCGTGTTTACCACGACGGTATCGGCAGCAGTTGGTGCGGCGATCGCTCTGTTAACGCCACTAGCACCCCCAATCGTGTCAGACCGTGGAGAGCAAGCGTCTTTGTGGCAACGGGGGTTGCAGTACCAAATTTCTCGGCCCGTCAACATCCTAGTGATGGGGATCGATCGCGTACCAGGGATTTCGGGTAACTCGCCAGAAATTTTTGCAGGTCGCAGCGACACGATGCTATTGCTGCACATTGACCCAACTGACCATTCGGCGAATATGCTCTCGGTGCCCCGCGATACTCAGGTCGAGATTCCGGGCATTGGGATCACCAAAATTAATCAGGCAAATGCCAGCGGTGGGCCAGCATTAGCAGCACGAGTGGTTAGCCGCACCCTCAACAACGTCCCTATCGATCGCTACGTGCGGGTGAGCACTGATGCGTTTCGCGAGTTGGTTGACTTGCTAGGTGGGGTCGATGTGTTTGTGCCCCACGACATGTCTTATATTGACGAAACCCAGAAGCTCAAAATTGACTTAGTACAAGGTTGGCAAACCCTCAACGGCGATCAAGCCGAACAGTTTGCTCGGTTTCGTCACGATGAGTATGGCGACATTGGGCGGGTGCAGCGACAACAAGCCCTCATTAAGGCATTGCGATCGCGCTTGACGAGCCCCAGCGTGCTGCCGCGATTGCCGAAAATTTTGCGGGTTATGAATAAGTATATTGACACCAACCTCAGCCTCGAAGAAATGCTGTCACTGGTGAGTTTTGGGTTAAACCTAGAGCAAAATCAGTTCAAAATGGTGTTGTTGCCCGGTCGGTTCAGTCAGCCTGACGAATTCATTGCCAGCTATTGGGTGATGGATGATCGAGGTCGCGATCGCGTCATGCAAGAATATTTCAAAATCGACTCGACTGGCTTAGCGCTAGAGCAAACACCCACCCTGGCTACCGAAGACACCAGCGGTTTGCGGATCGCGATTCAGAATGCCTCTGGGCAACCCGACATAGGAAATCAGGTAGCGCAATACTTAAGTAATCACGGCTTCCCAAATGTGTACGTGGTGCAAGACTGGCCTGACCTCCAAGGCCAAACCCAAATTATCGTCCAGCAAGGGGATTTAGAAGGGGCAGCCGCTCTCAAAGAAGCGATCGGTTTGGGTGATATTGAAGCCACCTCAACCGGAGATTTAGAGTCAGACCTCACCATTCGCATTGGTAGGGATTGGCTGCAAAAGGGTGTTTAATGGAACGGCTAGCCAGATGCCACAATTACGTTAGGTTAAAAATGAAGTCATAGGCGCGAATGTGGCATGAAGGTAGCTGAGCTAATTAACTGGTTTGAGGCATGGGCCAATCCGAGCTGGCAAGAGAGCTGGGACAACTGCGGTTGGCAAGTCGAACCGGGCATTCTCGATCAATCAGCTGCCGTTTTGGTCTGTCTGACGCCAACCTTGGCTGTGATGCAGGAAGCCATCGCCCTGCGCCAACAAGGGGTTCCGGTTAACTTAATTTTTGCTCACCACCCGCTCATTTTTGGGCCAGTCAAGTCATTGCAAACGGGAGAGGCGATCGCTGACATGGTGCGATTAGCCTTCACCGAGAAAATCGGCATCTACAGCGCCCATACTAACTTTGACCAAGTCAATCATGGCACTGCTGACCTGCTAGCAGAGGTTTTGGAGCTCACCCAAGTCAACCCGATTGTACCCACGCAAAATGGCTTGGGTTATGGTCGAGTCGGGTTACTAGAGCCTGCCTTGCCCCTGCGAGAACTGCTCGATCGCATTCAAGCTCGTCTGGCTCCTCCCGATTTGATTTACTCCCCTACGGCTGACCTCGACCAGAAAATTGAGAAACTAGCGGTTTTGGGCGGTTCTGGGGCGAGTTATATTTCTGCCGTAGTCAAAACGGGAGCCGATGCTTACTTGACTTCAGATTGCAAGTTTCACCAGTTTCAAGAGAGTCGCGATCGCGGGTTGATTTTGATTGATGCGGGTCACTACGCCACCGAGCGCCCTGCCTGTGCTCGCCTAGCCGAAAAGTTGCAAGCGTTGGGTTTGGAATGGGCCAAACTCAGCCACCAAGATGAAGATTTTCGACAATTTTACCAGCCTGCTGTTCATGACTTGTAAGCCGTTCTCAGGGTGAGGTAGTGTAACGGAGACGCCTGTTTTCAGACGCCTTTGGGAGAATCACATCATGGCTTATTTCTGGTTTAAAGCATTTCATATTATTGGGGTCGTCGTTTGGTTCGCTGGCCTGTTTTATCTCGTGCGTTTATTTATCTACCATGTAGAAGCCGAAGAAAAGCCAGAACCGGCTCGCTCAATCCTGCAACAGCAGTATGAGTTGATGGAGAAACGCCTTTATCGGATCATCACCACACCAGGGATGTTAGTGACAGTTGCGATGGCGATCGGAATTCTCTGGACAGAACCCGATGTTTTGCACGATCGCTGGTTACATTTTAAGCTGCTGTTCGTGGCGCTACTGTTGGGCTATCACCATTACTGCGGTCGCTTGATGAAACAATTGAGCGCTGGTACTTGCAAGTGGAGCAGTGGGCAATTGCGAGCCTTGAATGAAGCTCCCACCCTCTTGCTAGTGATCATCGTGATGCTAGCAGTCTTCAAGAACAGCTTACCCACCGATGCCGCTACTTGGGTGATTGCTGGCTTAGTGGTCTTTATGGCTGTGACGATTCAACTCTATGCCAAGATTCGCCGCAAAAATGAAGAAAAATTGGCTGCTGAAGCTGAAGCCAAAGCGAATGCTTTAGTCACTAATTCTTGAGTTACGAATTTCTTGGAACCTAACCCCCAGCCCCTTCCCTGCCAGGGAAGGGGAGCAAGACTAAGGGCGACGGATATATCCCCATTGCCCCCCGCCTAGATAGACATCCTCTGCGTCTCCAGCTTGCCAATTACCTCCGATATTAATGCGGGCTAACCCTTCTGAGAAAGCATCCGCCTTAGTGAATTCTGGCTCGATCGCCCACTCTCCTTTTAGGTTAATGTAACCCCACAAACTTCCAACTTTGACAGCTGCCAGTTGCTCAGAAAACGCTTCAACCTGGGCAAACTGAAAAGGAATTGCTAGTTTTCCGGTTAGATCAATGTATCCCCACTGATTTTTTGATTTCACAGCCGCTAATCCCTCTCGATGCGATCGCGCTTGCTCAAATTGTGGTGGAATCACTATCTTTCCTGATGAATCAATATATCCCCACTGGTTATTTAGTTTGACTGGTGCCAATTCTTGCGAAAAAGAGAGTGCTTCGGCAAATTGCAGTGAGATTTTTAGCACTCCAGTTTTGTCTAAATATCCCCACTGGTTATTTTGCTGCACAGCGGCGAAGTTATTGGCAAACGATCGCGCTTGGGTAAATTGCGGCTGCACGAGCCACTTCCCAGCTTTGTCAATATAACCGTAGCGATCGCCCACTTTTACCAGAGCGTATCCTTCAGTAAAGGGTTCGGCAGCATCAAAAACATACCGAATCGCTAACTGGCCTGTAGTGTTGATATAGCCATATTTATAGCCCAGTTTGGCACGTGCCAACCCTTCCGAAAAGGCATCGACCCAGTCTACTTCTGGTTGTAAAACGGTTTGTCCCATGGGATCGACATAGTAGTATTTTCCACTCAAACGGCGGAAGGTAAACCCTTGTTCTTTCACAGGTTTGAGAGGGAAGGGTGCAGGCTGGGCATAGAGTCCAGTACGAAGGACGGTTGCTAATTCATTGTTGTTTTCGCGCAAACCTTCATAGAAAAAGAAGACCTCCCCAGGTAAGCCTTGGGCGCGGTTATAGGCGATCGCTTGCTGCAAGTGATCGGGGCTGATGCGGTAGGAGCCAATTTTAAGCAACATCCCTGGCACTAGTTGAGATAAAGGGGCAGCAGTAAATTGCTCTTTTACTAAGCGATCGATCTGTTGTTTGTAGCTTGCAAAATCTCGCCGATAAAGTTGTGGGTGAACTAAATCGACCAATCCCCAATTGACCCACGATTGCATATCTTGCAAATATTCTTGTAAACCCCAGACATAGGGGCTAGGGGCCATCGAAATTAGGAGATTGGGATTAACGGCAATCAAGTCCCGATACAACCGATGCAGAAACTCGGTGAGGATATCGGCTCGCCATTGCAACCATTGGGATTCTTTGTGATCGGATGGTGGATCTTGATTAAATTGTTGACGAAATCGAGCGATCGTTTGTGCATCATAACCCCCCTCGCTAGGGAGAGCAGGTAAGCGATCGTCTCCTTGAATCCCGGCAATGTCATAGTTTTTGGCAACTTCTAAAAGCAAGCTGTGGAGGAAGTTTTGCACCTCTGGGTCAAAGGCATTCAACCACTCAAACTGATTCTTACTCAGGAGATTACCGGCGCGATCGCGAGCTGCCCAATGCGGTTTTTGAGCAATAATACGCCCACCATTGCGCCCGTAAGAACTGGCAAACCCATATTCAAACCAAGGAATCACTGCCAAGCCGACACGCTGGGCTTCGGTAATCAGTTCAGCCAGGGGATCTCGACCTTGATACGTGGGGTCAATCTCGATCTCAAACAGTTGCCGCATCACTTGGCTAGGATAGAGCGTCACCCCACTGTTCCACACCACAGGAAACACCACATTAAAACCCGTGGTTGCGAGAAATGACATTGCCTCAGCAATACTCTGCCGCGAGTTCATGACTCGGCTGTCGGTGTTGGTGATCCAAACTCCCCGTATTTCCATCGCGATCGCTCAGTCTGCTTTAGCTAAATTGCCGCCATCCCAGTCCCAAACCCTCAGCCAGGTCTGACGCTTCTGCAAATTGCGGTTGAATCACCCATTTTCCTTGAGCGTTAATATATCCCCATTGATTGCCAACTTTGACCGGAGCGACCCCACCCTTAAAGGTTCCAGCGGCAGCAAATTGAGGTGGAATCACTACAAACTCCATGCCTACCACAGATTGCAAGGGCACGACAGGTAGTTTGAGGGCACGACAAATTAAAGCGGTTAGCTCACCCCTCGTCATATTTTGGTTGGGGTTGAGACGGCGTACTTGCGGGTAGTTGACGACCAAGCGCTTTTCGGTGGCTGCGGCGATCGCAGGTTTTGCATAATCGGGGATTTGCCCTGCATCCTCATAATATTGTTGTAAGGTTGCTGGAATTGGTTTGGTTGAGCGATATTGCAACCCCGCTACCAATGCTACGAACGCCTGCACACGAGGAATCGGTTGGCTGGGTTTAAAGGTGCGATCGGGATACCCCGACATAAACCCCGCTCGATATATCGACTGAATGACCGCTGCTGCCCAGTGAGTTGTTGGCACATCCGTAAAGCTCGTTGTGGGTCGAATCACTGTTGCTTGGGGAAATGCCTTCTGCACCATTGCCGCAAATTCTGCCCGTGTGACGGATGCCTCCGGTCGGAATTGCCCATCCGGATAGCCACTCACAATCTTGCGGCTAGCTAACTCCTGAATGCCATCTCTTGCCCAGTGGTTTTGAATATCAGAAAAATTTGGATTGTCAGGCATAGCTAGTCGTCGTCAGCTTCCACCTCGAAAGTCTGTCCTTCGACCGTGACGCGATCGCCCGGTACTAATTTGCGGCCTCGCCGGGTTTCTACTTCCCCATTCACAAACACAACCCCATCTTGGATCATCAACTTGGCTTGCCCTCCGGTTTGAGCAATATCCATTAGTTTGAGAAATTGGTCGAGTTTAATGATGTTACCTGTGTCTGCCATGCCTAAGTCACCCAAAACTTACAGCCGTCAAGGTTCGGCTCTCATTCTATTGTCACCGAGAACCCTCCCTGCGATCGCGTTTTCTAGTTTCAACTTACAGCAGTTCTCGCCCCCCTAGCCCCCCAAATTTGGGGGGAACCTGTTCAAAGTCCCCCAGAATTGGGGGATTTAGGGGGCTTAAGGAATGTACAAGCGTAGTGAATTCATTTGATAAGATTTCCGAGCAGGCAGGAGTTAGGTCACAGTCACTTGCCACTCAGCAGTTTGAGGAACATTTGTTAGCGTGACTTCCAAGCGATCGCCTATCCACTCGATTGAGGCGGCAGTTTGACCCAGAACGTCTACTTTGCCGCCTGGGGTAAGGCCAATCCAGTGAATCTGAAAATTGCGAGTCGCAGGCATCCCAGCATAGTCACCCCTTACCGGATCACAGGCAAAAATTTGTTGATCAGCGTCTTGATAATGCCGGAATCGTCGGCGAGCACCGGATTCTGTTTGATAGCGCTGACTCACACCATCATCCTCATAAAAATCAAGCTCGCTAGTTCCACCCGCATAAATTTCTAAAATGAGGGTATCTGACGGGGTGCTACCTGCTCTGAGCGCTTGGGGTTGCAAGGGAACGATCGCCCCTGCTTTCACAAAGACTGGAACCTCATAGAGCCGAGCATATAGATCTAATTGCTGAGCACCAGCATAGAAGTGTCCAGTTTCCCGTGACCACCAACCTCCTTTTGGCAAATAAACTGAGCGGTATCCACCAGCTTCGAGCACTGGGGCAACTAAGATGCGATCGCCCAAAAGATACTGATCGAAGCATTGATAAGCTTGGGGATCTTCGGGATAGTGGAGGTACAGTGCTCGACACAATGGTAACCCTGTGTCATAGGCTTCGCGACTCAGGTGATAGAGATAGGGCACAAACTGAATCCGAGTTTGGAACGCTTTTTGTACAGCCTCTAACACCCACTGACCATAGGCCCAGGGTTCTCGCTGACCGTGGTCTGAATGCAGCCTCACTAAAGGGCTCCAGCAACCAAACTGCACCCAACGCACATACAGTTCGGGGTCAATGCTCGGCACTCCTAACACATGGTTATAAAAGCCGCCTAAGTCATGTGACCAGTAAGCAACCCCAACATTGCCCGCCCGCAGTGTAAACTCAACCAGAGACTCTAACACCTCCCAATGCGAGTAGGTGTCGGCTGAGAACTGGGCAGGATAACGATGGGAGCCAATCCCCCCAGTGCGCGACAAAATCATCGGACGGCGATCGCTCTGATTTTGCAAGTGAGTGAAATAGACATGATTTGTCCACAACTGCTCGTTGACACCTTCATGAGTGGCACTATTGCCATCAATCCACCAAAAATCAATCCCATCTGCTTCTCTAGGGCTGTGTAACTTCTGCATGAAGACCTGAGCTTCGTCTTGATTTGCCAAGTTAAACAATAGCCATCCGGTTTCTAGTTCTTCCTCGGTCGGTTTGTAGCCTGCAATGCCGTTAGGATGCCAAGAGTCAAAAATCCAATTAGCAGTTGGGTTTTTAGTAGCAAATACTTTTCCTGCTTTTACATCTTCGGGGTCAAGACCACGCGCCGCACATAAGTCGGCAAAATGGCTATCTTTAGGTGACAACCCCTCAGTGTGAACGTTCGCACCCACATGTAAATCTTGCTGATGTGCCCATTGCAAAAACGCAGGCGGATCGGGGAAGAAGTCGCGGTTCCAGTCCCAACCACACCACCCAGAGAGATGCCAATCCACATCCAAAATCAATACATCTAGAGGCAAGTTGTGAGAGGTGAATTTCTCGACAAGATTTTGGTAATCGGTGTCGTGCATCTCATCAAACAACGAAAACCACACGCCAAAGGCCCAACGCGGCAACATCGGAATTGCCCCACAGAGTTGCACAAACATTTGCAGCCCTTGCTGATAGTCACTGCCATACGCCAAGAAATACCAGTCTTGACCTGCCGTATCAGCCCGCTGGTCTAACCAACTTTGCTCTAGCGGCGCACTGGTAGAGTCATTTAAAACTGCGTACCCGCTTTGGCTCAACACCCCCGGCGGAAAATGTCGCCATGTCTGCAAAAACTGTTGTACGCTTTCGGGCAACTCATCATAACGATGGCGATCGAGATACCAGAACGGTGGATCTTCAAAATGCGTTGTTTCACCGCGATCGCGCAAAGCATGGTGAGCAACTTTCATAATGGGATAAATCCACGCTTGAGCTTCAGCGTAAGTTTGCTCTACAGTCGCTGCATGTACCCCTTGCGGATGGAAGTTACGATGAATCAAATCTAGGCTAGAAAAAGCACCACCCAAATTATGAGTGTCGAGGCTAGACGGTTGCCAAGTGCCTATTTCTGACCCACACCGCCACTCAATTTTGAGGTTGCGATCGCTAAATGGTTGACCGTCGGGATGATAGACAATACGGATCAGTTCAGTTTCGAGCTGCAACCCTCCAGTTTCAGTGGGCTCAATGGTCTTGAAAGGAACAGGATCAGGTCGAGTAGCCGCTTGCACAGTAGGACGGTCTTCAAACTTTTGCTGCGTTGACCATTCGAGCCGCACTAACCCAGAACTCAAAGCGCTAAACCGAGCTGAACCCCATACCACGCGATCGCCAACGACCTGATACTCCACGCTACCTTCCCCTGTAAGCTCTTCAGCCTTTTAAGGTAGCAAGGAGTCTCAAAAAAAACCTCTTCAGATCAGTCAATAAAAACCTATGAGCGGGGGGTTGACAACCCTCTAGAAACATATGCTATTTTAATAAAGCCTTCGGACGCATAGCTCAGTTGGTTAGAGCACTACCTTGACATGGTAGGGGTCACAGGTTCGAGTCCTGTTGTGTCCATTTTTTGTGTATCTATAAAATCCCTAAGAACCGTCCGGTTGTCCTAGTTCTGTCCTAAGTTATTTTAGGACAGTTAGGCCCGTTAACTCAAGCAATCTTAGACCCTCATCAGAGGACAGGCCCGGAACTCTAACGGTTAGCCCTGGCTGATCAGCGTCCCTCCAGAACTCATAAATGATGAGCCTAGCGGGTGCTGATGCTTCTAGGGTGTTAACCCAGCGTTCCACCTGAGTCAGCACAGGGGACAAACCAGCAGGCTTTCTATAGCCTTGGGTCAGTCCCTCTAGTTGTCCTAAAAACTCTCCTAAAGCATCCGGATCGACCGTAGCGATCGCTGCGTCTGCCCCGGTTAGCCCAGAGATAATGACCTCATCTCTCTGAAGATCAACGGGACTGTCTTCATCGGCCCCCCATAAGTTAACTTCTAACCTCTCAATCGCTCCCTGGTTAGGGTTCGTCAGCTTTGCCAGACTGCCTCTAAGGGCTGCTATACGAATCATTAGTGGCTTATCAGCCGACCTTCCTAGGCTCAGTCCGTTAGCCAGTTTCTTAGGACTGTAACGGCTTTCTAGCTGGGCTAAGGCAGCATCCAGGACATGTAAAGGGTTAGCCTCTAGCATCGTATTCCACCTCTGAAAGCATCTTGAATGTTGCCGACAATGCCTCTAATAGCGCTCGTTCTGCCCTGAGACTCTTAGTAGAGATGCTAAGGTCTCTCAGGCGATCGACTTGTTCTAGGCTGGCTTGGACAGTCCGATACATCACCTCAGCACTGGATAGCCCAGCCTCGGATAGATAAGGAACCGGAGCTACATCTAACATTTTTTCTGTCTGGAGGCTCTGTCTCTGTCTGGCATGGCGTTTATGGTTCTCCAGCATCGAGGCTGTAATATGATCGACCCCTTGAGCCTCTAGCCAGCCTAGGATCTCTCTAGTTGTGTTCCCGGCTGTAATCTGTTGGTTAATCGTATCCAGCAAATCAGCTTCTAGGCTACACACAGCACATTGTCTAGCCATTGTTGACAGTCTCCCGATAAGCTAAGACGGCTCTACGGATAATGGCTGATGTTGTGGTCTGCTCTCTGTCGGCTAACTGGGTCAGCCAATGGCAGACTTCCGGAGTTAGCCTGACTTGTACGGATTTATCTAGTTTGGGCATGGGTCGGCATATAACGCTTACATAACTAATCTGTAAACTCACTGCTGACAAAACATTACAGATTAATAGTGAGCCATAACCAACTCACGAACCACAAAAGGAGATTGCTATGATGCGCTTGCGTTCCCAGAGAAGCCCGAAAGCCTCTAAGGTTAAGCCCCAAAAGGTGAAAGACAACCCCCAAGTTGAACTGCTTAAAAGACTGAACCCACAGCAGCTACAAGCGTTGGTCAAGGTCTGCCTACAAAAGACGGATAGGTCTTAGGATTAGCGAGTCAAAACAGAAAACCCCTGGAAGCTTTCAGGGGTTCCTTATTGGCCTAAAACAGTTCCTTTAAGCCCTCCGCGTAGATATCCTTAACGGCATCTATCCAAGCCTCCAAGGGCGATAGCCTGCCTTTAGGAACAGCATAGACCATCTTCCCGTTGCAGTCTTTGACCTTTAGCCACTCTGAAGATTCTGGAGCAACCCAGATCTCCTTAGTCTCCTGGTTGACTAGGATCAGTGCATCTACACGGAACCGCTTAAGATCCCATTTAGGACAACAGCCAACCCAGATATGAGACTCTCTATAAGCTGCTGGGGTTAGCGCTTTGACTTCTACAGATAACCGCTTAACTCTGCCAATCTTGACTAGCAGATCCCGTTGATAGGGTCTAAGCAAGCTAGGGTCAAAATGTCTGGACTTAAAACAACCTGTGAGGGGGTCAAGGGTTAACCGACATCTTTTTTGCTCTCTGTGATATCTAAGGTCGCTTGCTGGGATAAACCGCTGTTGAGGCTGATAAGCTGGCAAACCGTTCAGCGTTAAGGTTCTTGCTACATAGGCTTCATAACTTTGACCTAAGTCAAGGTCATAAGCATTAGGGTCTACGGTCTGTCTGAGAGCCTGCTGAAGGTCTGGCACAGATGATAGAATGGTCATATCAAAATCCTTATGTGTCCCTAGGAAAGCGCCAACTTTCCTAGGGGTTTGCTTTTGGTGGGTTAGAAGGTCAATGCGCTTAGTGCCTGAAGTTTCTGAACGCAATCCAGGCCGCGCTTCCGTTGCTCTCTTAGGGCTTCTCTAACGGCTCTGTTCCGTTGTCTCATTAGGGCTGTAAGCTGAGCCTCTGCTTGTAGCCTAGTGGCGATCGCTAGCTGGCCTTTGTCTGCCTTGCCCACAACGTCTAAATGCTCGATACGCTCGTAGATGACGCATGGGTTTTCCAACCAAGCTACAGCTAACTCTCTCTTGCCGAGGGAGACGCTGCTAGGAGCCTCTACAATGACTCCTAATCGCTGCTGGCGAGAATAACTAGGCTTGTAGGCTACAAGGTTGCCGGGGATGATGTCTTTGATACGCATTGTTAATGCCCTCTAGGGCTGTAAGGTTTTCTGGGGGCATATTTCAGCCCCTTGGTGGTCTTTAGCGTCCGTAGCGGATCTCATCTAGCATCCGGATCTCAAACGGGGTCAACTCGCCAGCCTCGGCATCTGGCTTGACATAAAACCAGCCGGATAGCTTCTTGTTTCTGAACTGCTTTTTGACGTAGCCTAGTTGCTGCATGGCTGCTGCCATATCCCTGTTGTGCTTCCGGTGGTTCTCCGGTTTAATGCCAAGCAGATGTGTTAAGGCATCTGTGGGAGAAACTGCGATCGCCGGATAGCGGGCCTCTAGCTTCTCTAGGTCTTGCCCTAAAGAGTCTGCCAAGGGGTTAGTTGCCTGGAACGCTTGGTTATTAATCTCGGACAACTCAGCCTCATCAGCGGTCAGCCACCATTGTTCTTTCTGGCAATAGAGATGATAGGCAACTGCCCAGATGCGATCGCGGTTCTCTTGAACCCATTCAACGGGGATCTGATGGTCGTCAGCATCGATAACCCAAAAGCGCCGGGAGCCTGTAGCATCGTTCAAGAAGGCAGTTTCATGAGTCGTCCCGGCAAAGACTGTATGCCGGGGTCTGGCAATAGGGGCATTGACATAGAGATCTCGATAGCTATCGTGAGTCTCTGTTAGGAAGGCTTTTAAGGCTGAGATGTCTTTAGCCCGGAATGTTGCTTCAAGCTCTCCTAACTCACAGCCCCAAGCTTGCTGCATAACCCGTTGTTGCTCGGTTGTGCTTTGATGGCTGTGAAGAGTCCGGAAGTGCTTTCCAAATAGCGCTTGGAGCATAGAGGTTTTGCCGATGCCTTGCTTGCCTCGGATGACTAAGGCTGTGTCCATCTTGCAGCCGGGTTCTACAGCCCTAGCGATCGCACCGATCAGAAAACGGGAAAGCTTGGTTTGCGCCATAGGATCGGAGGTGCCAAACAAGCGGTTAGCCAGGGAGTTCCATTCATCCCAAGCGTTAGGGCTAAGCTCTGGCAGTTTGTCTAGATAGCGCTTAACGGGGTTGAACTGGAAATCTCTGAGAAGCCCTTGAAGCCTCCGTTGGAACTGCTCTTGATTGAGCTTACACATAGTTCCTAAGGCATCCTCTAGGGGGTTTAGAAGCTCAGCTTGACTGACAGCCTTGCTGCCTAGATAAAGGTCGTCTGACCATCCATCTTGCTGTAGACGACCGCTGTAGACAGCCTCGAAGATCTGCCAGAAGGCAAAGCCTTTATCGCTTGCGTCTTTGAGATATCCTTTGGCAGCATAGCGGGCCTGCTTAACATCTCTAGCGTCTTGGTTGTTGTAGTGGCTGCTGCCTGGATGATCCGCAGCGGCATCTAGAAACTTGTCACCAAGGCAGCGGACAATCTTAAGAGCGTCACGGGTGTCAGTGTTGTCTTGAAAGTCTGTGTCGAACATTTTAAGATAAAGGGATAGGGTTTACGTTTTGGTTTGGCCCCGGTCTAGTTAGCGCTAGGTCGGGGCATTGTCTTTAGGGTTAGAGGAGTTCCCCGTACACCTTCTTGAGTGCATCTCTTAGCAGAGATGATGTATCTGTGTTGAGGAGCTTGGCGCTTGCTTCTAGCGCTTGAATGAGTGCTGCGTGATGTAGGAAGACTCGCAAGCCAGAGCGGATGACTGAGGCCGTTGGCAACCCTTCTGCTTCAGCGATCGCCTCTAACTGGCTGTAAAGTTCAGCGTCTAAATAGATGGAAGTTCTAACGCGGTTTGGTTGGTTGTCCATTGGTGCCCCCTTTGGTGCAAGTTGGTGTAACTACATATAAAATGTTGTGTAGTGGTGTTTAGGTGTTGATCTACGAAAGAATGAGGGTTCTGGCGATCGAAGCAGCAAAACCATAGACGCAGCTCTATTCAAAACTGTGTCAGGATAGGATTAATCAATAATGCTGCTATTTGATTTTCTAAAGATTTAGTGACTTAACATAGATTTTTATCTATGCTTCTGACAAAGGCTAACCCGAACACTTCCGACCCTCACCATGATCACCATCCTCCCTATCATCCTCCCTATCATCATGGGGAGTGTTTTCTCCTTATACAGTGAGGGTTCTGGCGATCCTAACCATCATCACCATCAAAATAGCTGTAACCTCTCTATAGTTATTTATCTCACCACTTTTATCTAAAAATGATGGTTAAGATGGTTAGGATTCCCTCAAAGCCTCTCTGAGTCTGACTTAGACGCTCCCCATCATCCCCAGATTTGATGGTGAGGATGATGGTTAAGATGGTTAGGATCTTAGTGAGGATTCCAGTCAGTCCTAGATCGGCATCTCTGGCAACTGGGGACGGTTAACCATGTGCCCGTAGGTCTGCATCACCATCCTTGTGTCCTTATGCCCAGCCAGATAAGCCACTCCGGTTAGTGGTGTCCCCTGCTCTATCGCGTGGCTAAGCATCGTATGCCGGATAACGTGAAGCTTCCTATAAGGCACCTTGGCAGACTTTAGAACCTTAACCCAGACTCGCTCTCGGAAGTTCCCAGAGTCGATTACACAGCCCTTAACCGTCGTGAACACCAGAGCATCTGGCTTAGGGCTAGCGGGCTTAACAGATAGCAGCAGAGTCCTCAAGGCATTGCTCATAGCCAACTGCCTAACCGAGCCTGTCTTAGTCGTCTTCCTGATCCGTCTGTAGCTATTTCCCGTAACGTCAATAGATAAAGACTCACAGATCGTTATGGTCTGGCTGGCAAAGTCGATATGCCCCCAAGTTAGCCCGATCGCCTCTGACAGCCTGACTCCAGTTAGAAAC
>CBIHQL010000001.1:0-31932 GCA_966211855.1 uncultured bacterium | reverse complement strand
GGTGCGTTAGACTTAGATGCCGAAGCCGCGATCTACCGCCAACGTTTGGGCCTGCAAGACCTCACCTGTCTTAAATTTGCTCCCGATCGCCAGAGTGAGTTGATTCAGTTCTACTTACCTGATGGGCTGCCAATGCCAAACACTCCCCAATTTCAGGCTGCCTTAATCCAGCAAATTCGCAATTTGTTAAATGTCAGCGCTCAAGCGGCGGGTTTAACGGTGGTGCTCGTGGGTGACGTGCCCCTCAAAGCTCAGGTTGGCTCTGTACTAGCGGCTGAGTATGGCTCTAGAGTCCAGGTTGAGAGAACATGCCTGGATGGCAATGGCATTTTGGTCACAGGCTGGGAATTTTGGCGAGAGCACCAAGCGGTTTTGCCTGCACCCCATCTACTCGCGATCGCCACCCTACCCATTCCATCTCTAGAAGACCCTTTAGTTGCTGGACGGGTCGCTTATTACAAGCGGTTGCGCCAAGACTGGTTTCGCCTTTACCTGTTGCCCACTGCTTTGAGCGAATTGCAGCGAGCGATCGCCCCAGTCCGGGAGTGCCAAGGGGTTGTTGCCCTACTAGATAACCGCGTCTTACATCGCACCTACGGCTCACAAGTATTAACTGCTTTGAGTCCCCTGGCTCGGATCAACTACCTTGATCCCAACCTCTTCCAAGACTCTAACTGTACTTGGCACGATCCTACTTGAACTTAACTCAGGCTGTGAGATCCAAGCGTCGAAACCAACAAATCCCTAACAGCCATTGATAGAATTGCTCCAGGCATCAGTACTAGAACTGTTAAAACTCAGGCAAAGATTATGGGCGACGCAAAACGACGGAAAGAAATCTTAGGTGAGAAATACGGGCAAGAACCGAACATTTTACGGGGAGTTCCAGTCACTAAAGGCCAAGCAGAAAAGTTTGTCAAATGGACGACTCAAGGTGCTTGGATTGGCATTGGCCTGCTCGTACTTTACTGGGTGACGGTGCGATTTATTGGCCCTGCGGTCGGTTGGTGGCAACTTAATTAGCCCTGCATTTTGGGTATTCCTCCTGTTTGGAAGCACAGATATAAATTTCAAATCAATCCCATATAAATTCTCGATCATTTGCGTTATTCAGCCAGAAGAAAAAAAGACAACTCTGGCAAAACCTGCGCTCCACCCAACTCAGAAACACGCTCTGAGAGTCCGTCTAGGGGTGGAGCTTTTATTTAAGTAGTTGCTTCAAGATTGAATCGACTGGTAATTGTTGTGTTGGATACTTCTGATCAGCTTAGGGTTCGCTAGCCTGAACAGGTGAGGTCAAAAGTCAGTTTTTAGATTTAAATGGGAATCCTTAGAGGTAATGATTCCAGCACCGAAAGACCTAGCAACTTACCTAGAATAAACAATTCTTAAGAAAGTATAAAAAAGGTCTAGAATGAGGTGTGGTGATTGGAGGACGAGCATGTTTATACGACTTGCAGAACAACACCGTCAATTTGTCCAGGACTTGGTCATGAGCCTGCAAGCTCTTGCCACGGTGCTAGAACATCGAGGGTATTTGGCCTCCTGCTACACCTGCGGGGGTCAAATGAATAGTGCCTCTTTTATGGTGAGCTTGGGAGACAACCACCTGATTCGGTTTCTCGTATCTGATTACGGGATTACCTGGACTGAAATGCGGGACGATCGCGAACTCATGAAGCTGGAAGGCGCTGAAGCCATTAGCCAGTTGCAAGAGCTTGCTAATTTAGTGAAATACCAAATTAAGCCGACCGAATATCGACCTGCGGTGGCCCACGGAGTTTAAGGTTCCTACCTGACTCAGCGACATAGAAGCCAGATGCAAATCCTCGTTGATCACCTGCGGTTGGAGGATAATTCAGAATGGCTGGCTCCACGCCTTTTGTAGGAGCAATGTCTGAAGGCACTGGATTTCTATGAGCGCTCTAGATTTCGGTTGGCAGCATACTTTTGTGGAAACTAATCACATTCGCTTGCACTGCGTGATGCAAGGGGAAGGGGAGTTAGTAATTCTCCTACATGGGTTTCCAGAATTTTGGTACTCTTGGCGCTATCAAATTCCGGTTTTAGCGCGTCGGTTTAAGGTCGTGGTTCCTGACCTGCGGGGCTACAACGATTCGGACAAGCCAGAAACAGGTTACGACTTAAACACGCTCAGCGCTGACATTCGTGGGCTGATTGAAAGTTTGGGATATAGTCGTGCTCACATTGTCGGTCATGATTGGGGCGGGCTAGTGGCATGGCAGTTGGCACAACGGTTTCCTCACTATCTCAATCGGCTGGTGGTTTTAAATGCTCCTCATCCCCAGCGGCTTGCCGAAGAACTTGTCAGCAATTTAGATCAGCTCCGGCGCAGTTGGTATATGTTTGCGTTTCAGGTGCCTGGGCTACCAGAGTGGTTGATTCAGCAAAACCTCAAAAGTTTTGTGCAAGATGTGTTTCGGGGGCAGGCTGTTCGTAAGGGAGCCTGTACTGCCGAAGATACCCAACTTTATGAAGTTGCTTTGCAAAAGCCGGGGGTGCTTGCTGCTGCACTAAACTGCTACCGCCAACTGCTGTCTCCTGCTAACCTGTGGCGTTATTGGCGGCGATCGCCAGAGCCAGTCACCGTGCCTACTTTAGTGCTTTGGGGCGAAGAAGACACACTGCTAAGTACGAAGCTCACCGAAGGGCTAGAAAATCTGATTAAAGCTCCTTTTAAGCTCAAGTTTGTACCCGATTGTGGTCATTGGATTCAACAAGAAGCACCTCAGACGGTAAACCGAGAACTGTTAAGCTTCTTGCGACCCACAGATAGCTCAAGCTGAGATTGATATTCCTGAAATGAAACCACAAGCACCCTCTGTAATCTTGAGTGTATTGCCCTGAGCTTTAAGATTTTTCAATAAAGCGAATAAGTAATCGTGCGGTTATCCCCAGGTTGGTAGGGGTCTACGCTAGAAGCTGGGCTATAAGTTTCGCCTGTTGATGAGCCGTTATGATTGATCCAAGCTCCTGGGTAGAACACTCGCTAAGTATTGCTACTCCTACAACTGATGCAGAGTTGGAGCAACGGTTGGGGCTATACCGAGTATTTCTCAAGTTGTATGACCATCACCGTGATCTATTTGATGAGTTTTTATATCTTGAAAATGCTGGATGCGGCTATCCACAGCACATGCCTCTTCAGTATGTGCAAGCTGTAGTCCAAGAGTCGCAGACCTATTTAGTTACGAATTTAATGGGTGGGCAGACTCAGGCGCTAATGCAACCCCAACATGCTTGGCTGATTGGTCGCGATCGCACTGCCGCTCTTTACCTTCCAGATGAACGGCTCTCTCGTCGTCACGCAGTTTTGCAGTATGTTGCAGGTGAAGGCTTTTATTTATTCGATCTCAGCAGCACTAACGGCTCGTTTATCAATGGCGAACGTGTGCGGCAAGTGGCTCCTCTGAAAGAAGGCGATCGCATTCGTCTGGGTAGCCTGACTTTTAGCTTTTTCATCTCCCAAGCAGCCCAAGAAGTAGGTTTGTTATCGACTCAGGTCTTAGAACAGCTCGATCACATCCGTTCTGGGCAAACCAAGACAACCACCGATCCCATCGTGTCTGATGCCCTTGACTGGCAAACCGACGAATCTGTATCCGCCGCATCTATGGCAGCCAACGAAACATCCAGTTTTTCGCCAACCCCCCTGTCAGGCGGTCGTTTGCAACAGGGTGAATCTAGAGCCTGTCTAGAATCGACCCAATCTTTGCATCAGTTAGAAACCGTTCTGCACTCTAACTTGTTGTTGAGAGAATGCAACTAGTTAGGTAAAGCGTAGATTTATTTGTTGACGACTTGGCTGCCATGACTACGAGGGTCATCGTTGCCACTAGATTTGGGAGCGATCGGTTGATTGAAAGCAGAGACTTGTCCGCTGGCCTTGGCAAAGGGTAAAGCAGTCTCAGCTACTAACGCGTCTAAGTTTGCTGCCATGATCGTTCGCGGTTGTTCACCAATCGTGTTAGCCACCGCTTCTCCGTTTTTATTGAGAAAGACAAAGTGAGGAATGCCGTCAACTCGGTAGTGCAAAATCTCGGGGAGCCACTTGGTGTTATCGACGTTTAACATCACAAAGTTGACCTGTTCGCCATATTGCTGCTCTAACGCATCCATTTCAGGAGCCATGGCTTGACAGCTTGTACACCAGTTAGCGTAAAACTCCATGACTGTTGGCCTGCCGTTTTGCAGCGCTACCTCTAGGGGGGTTGCGGTTTCAGCCAACGAATCTAGAGACACAGACTGAGATTGAGTTTGTAGCCCCAAGAAGACAGAAATGCTTAGGGCCACGGCTACCAAAACGATCAGCAGATTGCGAATTTGGGCACTTAATGAAGCTTTGGGAGTAAGTTTGCAGTCATGAGCCAGTTGATAACGAATGATGAACCAATGCTTTTAGTTTAGCGGAAGGGCTGAGGGGAACTTAGCATTGCATCAATGGGGTGAGCGATCGGCCTCTAATGATTGTTAATCGTGTGTGATCGCAGTGAGCTTCAACCCAGTTTTACAAAGTGCAGTGGAATTGGAAATATCTTTCACGAAACATGTGAGCGATTTTACGGTCGCTGTCGATGAGCAAAATTGTGTAGTCTGAGTTTAGATAGCAATAGAGGCTGCATCTTAACCCTATAAACATCAATATAGTTACTTCGCTAGCTAAGGATTCAGCTAGAACAATAGTAGATAAATGCAGTAACTAGCTGTGCCCATTGCTCATATTATTTCTGAGATCGATCTTCGGTTTTAAGGATATTTGCCCCCTCAGAGCCTGTTGATTGTTACTGAATGAATTGAGAGCCCTGGACTTGACGCCGCCTGTATTGCATCCCATCAAGTTCACCCACCGATCAAGTGAGCTAACTATGTCATTCAATCACCCGACTGGGCCAAGTTCCACCCTACCTGAGTCAGACCAAGTGATTGCTGCCTATGCTAATAGCATTGTGGGCGCAGCGATTTTTGATCTCAACGGTCTGCCCAAAGAATATTTCATGACAGGCGAAAGCAATAACATGGGCTGGGTGCAAACCATTTTCCAAGCACTCGGGTTGCGATCGCTCCTGATTTCCTCGCTACAACTTGAAGGGTTTCACCACGCAGTCATTCATGGCGCGGGCTGTTGTGCAGTTGTGGTTAAGCAACCCGCTCGCTACTTAGCCTTACTGGTGCGTCAAACTGAACCAACTGCCATTACCGACACATTCATTCAGTGGGTACAGGCGTTTGAACCTAGTGCTTTAAAGGCTAACTCTAAATTTCATGTTGCCTAAAAATGGTTTAGTCATAGAATGATGGAGCAGTTAATCAAGCTTCTCCAGACCTGAGGTTTTCAAGATAGTCAAGCATTTTGATCGGGAACTCTGACTATAGCTAAATCTAGTTACTTCTTATGGCTCTTCTCGACGATATTGCCTTGATTCGCCAATTTGTCAGTGGTGAGGCAACTTTAGCGTCTAATCAAAACTTAAGAGTTGAGTCAACATTTAACGGAGCACAATTGCTGGCGAAGCGGAGTGGCTTAATCGCAACCGCCAAGCTCACCGCAGGGCAAGTATCAGCAGTGATTGCGAAGCAAAGCTCAGAGTACTGGGGAGTACTGCATCAAGTTCTACAGGAATACGGTTTTACGCCGACTCCCACAGCTAGCCAGAGTAGCACTATGGAGTATCTCCGTCGCTCTGTGCCGCCTGGTTACCATATCAACTACACAGAGGCTCGGCTGTTATGGCGGGAGTGGTGGACTCGTAATGGTCGAAATTGGGCTCGCACCATGCAGCTCAATGTTTTGATCTTTGTCGAAAAGCGCCAACAGTGGTATCCCATCCGCGAGATTATCTGCCACGAAGGCGTGTTGTATATCAAAACTTTGGTCGCAGAGATCGTGATTACGATTACTGATTCTCTCGTCTGGTTGAGTTCTATCCCGCCCGAGAGTAAAGAATCAGAGTCACAGCAGCAACTACCCCAAACTTCAGCTCCCACACAACCCACCGTACCTGTCGTTAATCCTCCGCAGTTTGATTCAGCATCATGGCAGGCTGCTACTACTTCTGAGCCGACAGCCTCCACCCCTATAGATGCAAAGGTCTCTACCTCCACCCCAGCAAGACAGCCCACTCCAAATACACGGCCTGCCTTAGAATCTGTTGCCCGTATGGCAAATGGACGGCTTTACATTAAAACACCTTCAGGAGTCATTGTCGTTGAGGGCAATAACTTAAAGTATAAATTTCACTAGGCTTTGACCCTCTCACAATACCTACCCGTATCCTTAATCTTAGGAAAAAGCCTTAGAGACTTTGGCTATTAAAAGTGTTAATTTTTAGGTATAAATTTCGACTGCTTGACTGAGTTATTGCGTGTATACACTTAGTTATTGAGTGCGTAAACGTTAATGTTTATCAAGCCTTCATAATGCAACCCTTAAAAAGGCATTTTGTTAAAGAATTTGTGAATTAAGATCCTGGCATAGGGTCGAACTAATAGTTGCGGATTATGGTGGGCAAGAACGGCCGTATATCTACGTAATTTTCTGGCTTCACGCTTCAGTGAACACTATTTCTTCATAGAATCCCAAATCGCATCCGCCCCCTGGAAATATTTTCTATGAAATTCAGTATTGTCATTACGACCTACAACCGTCTTGCTCTACTTCAACGAGCGATCGCTTCCGCCTTTTCTCAAACGCTCCCTTGTGAAATTGTTGTTGTTGATAACGGCTCATCAGATGGCACCGAAGCTTATGTACGCAGCTTGGGCGATCGCGTGGTCTACCACCGAAACACCGAGAACTTAGGCCATGCTGGGGCAGTGAATAAGGGAGTCCAGATTGCTCGCGGCGACTGGATCAAGCTGGTCGATGATGATGATTATTTAGCCTCAGATTGTATTGAGGTGATGTCACGAGCGATCGCCTTACGCCCAGAAGCAGTGCTGTGCTCTTGCCAAGCCGCTCAGGTAGACCACGAAGGTAATGAGCTTAGTAGAACCCGAAAAGTTGGTGCGGGTGAGGCATTCTACATTCCGCAGGCCGATATTCACTACGGCATGTTACTTGAGCAAGTTCCCTTTGGGACACCCATTCAAGTGGCTTGCCGCCGCGATGCTTTTCTAGAATCTGGAGGCTGGGATACTAACCTAACCAGTTGTGATGACATTGATTCTTGGATTCGGATCGCAGAGTACGGAGATGCGATCTTCATCAATCAATGCCTGGCCTACAGAACCGTTTGGCAGGGTGGATATGATCACCGAATTGCCCTACCGACGCGGATGGCAACCAATATCGCCATGAAGGAAAAGATCTATGCGCGGGTCAATCAGCAATACCGAGCAGTGATTCCTTCTCTAAGCACCATTCGCAACTACATTCGCCTGCACTGGACAATGGTTGCGCTCAAGCAGAAAAATCTCACAACGGCTGCGCAAGTTGGTCTACCTGCTGTAGGTTCAACTGCCGCTTGGCAATTGTTGCTGCAAGCACGCCGAGGCAACATCAAAGCCGCCCAGGTTCGTCAAATACCCCTGAGCGGTAAGCAATCCCGAACTCCTGTATCAGCGGGTCGGGCTTAACGGCGAACTTGAGCACCTTCGGGGAGAGGACGACCTTTGGGTTCGGGGAGTGCAGGCCGACGTTCGTATGGCATAGGAATGTACTGAACGGTAGGTCTGCCTCCTTGGGGCTGAGGGTATAGCTCCATGAGATTGTAGATGGCTTTTGGCAACCCGACTGTAATGGGTAGACCCATTTCGGTGGCTTCTTCTACTGTGATCGGGTAGTCGTGGGTCACCCGTCCAGTTGTCAGAGCTTCGACGATCGCATCAATTTTTTCGGGTTCAATTTTCTGGCGTGGTATGTTGTCTTTGAGTAAAGTCCGCACAAACCGCTGCACTTGCTGCATGGCTTTACCGGCTAAGTCTGCCATGATTAAAGTTTGATCTTCGATGTCACCAATCGGTTTATCTTCAACCACCTTCAACACACTAGCCGCTGGGAAGTTGCCCAATTGAGGATCGACCGGACCTAAAACAGCATTAGCGTCCATGACAATTTCATCAGCAGCTAAAGCCAGCATCGTACCGCCGCTCATCGCATAGTGGGGCACATACACCGTCACTTTGGCAGGATGGCGAATTAAGGCGCGGGCAATTTGTTCAGTTGCTAAAACCAAGCCACCGGGCGTGTGCAAAATCAAATCGATGGGCACATCATCTGGAGTCAGGCGAATCGCACGCAAAATTTGCTCTGAGTCTTCAATGGTGATGTAGCGTGAGAGCGGAATGCCTAACAAATTAATCGATTCTTGCCGATGAATTAGCAGAATTACACGGCTATTATGCTCTTGTTCGAGATTTCTCAAGCTCTGGATGCGACGAGATTCAACTTGTCGGCGCTGCCACATCGGCTGCAAGGAAGAGAATAATAAAAAGACCCAAAATAAGTCCAAAAAATTGAATTGCATGTGAAATTTTCTAAAAAGAAACAATAGACTCAACTGCTCATTCTTTCAACTTTGCATCCATAAAGTGTCTATCTAGAGAACTAAAAGCGATCGCTCTGAATACCTATCAGTTTCCAGGTTGCAGAAATTGTGGGTGATTTATGTGTTTTGTTTCTTTTAGGGCAGTTCGTATTTTTATCTTTGAGCACGCTAGAGATTCTCAAACTCCATTTGTGCTTAGGTTTGGTTGTTAAATTGCTACGATAATTTTTGAAATTTTGGTCAGATTTGCCATTAAGAGTATGACCTCAGATAGAGGATAGCTCATCCATCATCCCCCCTTTAGGTAGTCGCGCCGAATTAGTTGTAAAAATATTCTGTGATTATTCAACCAATTTTTATTTGCTGAGGTCATAAAATGGATAATCAAAATTTTTCAAACCAAAATATTGATGGTTCTTATGCCACTGCTGATTCCCAAGCTCGGGTGGCAGATAATCGTTATGATCGGGGGATTACACCCGCAGAAACCGCTGCCCGTGAAGAGCGTGAAGGTGACGCATTCAAAAAGCAACCTACGGAAGTGAGCCAACAACGGGCTGAAAATGATGACCAAACTGACGCGTCAAGTGTCGGTACAACAGATGGGTATACCGTCGATCGCGAAGGCTTGCTCAATAACTACGCGATCGAGCCAGAAATGTATGTGAATGAACCTGGTGATCTGCGAGAGTCGGAAGAAAATCTGGCAGCAGACCGGATGGAAGAAATTTCTGAAGCCAATCAAGACAAAAAAGGCAAACTCACGATGGATCATGACGATCGCGGTCGTGGCCCTGGTATTATCTAACGCTGGGTTATGACTAGAAAATCCAAAGTGGTCTAGATAGTTAGCTGCGGGCAACTCCGTCTTCACGGGCGGCTCTTTGCACCGCAGCAGCTACCGCAGGCACCACCCGTAAATCGAAGACAGACGGCACGATATGTTCGCGATCGAGATCGACTGGATTAATTAATGAGGCGATCGCGGCAGCAGCATCTAAATACATGCGAGTGGTTAAGGTAGTCGCTCGACAATCTAAGGCTCCCCGAAAGATGCCTGGAAACGCCAAGACGTTATTAATTTGGTTAGGATAATCGCTACGACCCGTTGCCATGACAGCGACATCATCAGTGATGAGTTCGGGTTGAATTTCAGGGATAGGGTTAGCCATTGCGAAGATAATTGGCTCGCGGTTCATGCCTTGTACCATTTCTGGTGTTAATGCTCCTGGCGCACTTACCCCTAAAAAGACATCGGCACCTTGCAACGCGCCTGCTAGGGTACCACTTTTGGCGATCGCAAACTCGCGCTTCTCTTCTGTCAAATCGCTTCGATTGTTGCCGAGAATTCCTTTGGAGTCACACATGCAGATCGTTGTTGCGCCTGCTTTCTGCAACAGTCGGGCGATCGCAACCCCGGCGGCTCCGGCTCCATTAATGACAATGCGTACTTGATCGAGAGATTTGTGTACCAGCTTTAACGCATTGGTTAGCGCTGCCAAAGTCACGATCGCAGTGCCATGCTGATCATCGTGAAACACCGGAATATTCAACTCTCGGCGCAAACGATTTTCGATCTCAAAGCAACGCGGTGCCGCAATATCTTCTAAGTTCACACCACCAAAAACAGGTGCCATATTTTTAACCGTGGCGACGATTTCATCTACATCTTGGGTGGCTAAACAAAGTGGGAAAGCATCCAATCCGGCAAACTCTTTAAACAGCATCGCTTTGCCTTCCATGACAGGCAGAGCAGCTTCGGGGCCAAGATTACCCAGCCCCAACACCGCGCTACCATCCGTAACGATCGCCACAGTATTTTGCTTGATCGTGAGTGAGTAAACCTGTTCGGGATCTTGAGCGATCGCCGTGCAAATCCTGCCGACACCGGGCGTATAAGCCATCGCCAAATCACTCTGGTTACGCAGTGACATTTTACTGGTGACGCTAATTTTGCCACCGCGATGCAAATTAAACGTCCGGTCATAAACATTGATGACTTTGATATCTGCACAACCTTTGACCGCTTGCACAATCGTTTCTGCATGTTCGGTGCTCGCAGCATCTACCGTAATGTCGCGAATCGACACTTGACGAGTTTGGTCGATTAAATCAATTTGCCCTAGATTGCCACCCGCTGTAGCGATCGCATGAGTGACGCTGGCTAGCATTCCGGCTCGATTAGGCAGTTGACATCGAATCGTTAAACTAAAACTGGGATTGGGGGTCAAGTTAACCATAATTTCGCTGCTGCCTCTACTGAGATTCAAAAGGTATCTTGAAGTACTCTGCGAGCTGCGAAATAATGAGTTCGCCCGGTCTGAGCGCTTCAAACTTCAGATATACCCCTATAGTGAGCCACCCCAACGGCTTGAGTCTTAGCTATGCCCAATCTTTATACCGAAATTGAAATTGATGCTCCCAAACTTCAAGTCTGGCAAGCCTTGGTGCAGAAAGAGCAATGGATGTATTGGAATACTTTTCTTTACGACTGTGACAGTAACCGCCCATTTACACCCGGTCAAGAAGTCTTTCTCTCGGTGCGGCGCGTCCCTGGGGAAGCAGACATTGAGTTTCAGGCATTGGTCACTTTGGTGCAACCAGAAGTGTGTTTGAGGTGGGTATCAGCAATTCCGGGGCTAGCCAATGAGCATGTTTTTGAACTGCAAGCGATCGATGCTCAGCGTACCAAATACATCCACCAAGAAAGTTTTACGGGATGGTTAAGCCGCATTTTCTGGCCTTTGATTCGCCAAGATGAGCAGCAAGGTCTAAAGCGCATGGCTCGTGAATTGAAACAGCATGTTGAAGGGCAAACAGCTAGCTCTAGCTTAGTTAACCGGATGGGCGATAAACTCTAGCCGATAGCGATAGAGGGCGACAGGCTGAGCATCCCCGAGCCGACTCGCTTTAAAGTAGTCAGGGTCTTGTGGCGATAGATAAACCGCTGTGATTTGGTCAGCAACGATCGCAGGCTCATTTGAGTTAGCCGTTGAAACATGCTGATAGGCGGTCGTGGTTTCGACTTGATTAAAGTAAAGCTGCGAGTTACTGCGAAACTGCTGCTGAAAAACTTCTGTGGTAATAAATTGCTCTGGAGTCGGGGTTTCTGTCGCTCGCTCCGCCACGATTGAAACTAACTGGCGATCGCCTTGCAGCCGCGTGATTTGCCGATTGGGGTTGTTGGGGTCTACCTTCACAGCTAAGACCGCGCGATCGCCCAGATAAGCTTTGGCAATGTTCAAGCCGTTAAAAGCCCGATCCGCCACAATGTTTGTCGAAAGGGCAGGCTGAGGTGTTGGTAAAAGCGATCGCCCATTTTGGCGAGTATCTGCCCCGAACCGCACCGGGAAGTGAATGGGTTGTTGCAAATACTGGCGATTGCTTTCAAAGCCAGGGCTGACAATCTCTGGTGCTAGGGGAGCTGCTAAATCGACAAGCGTACTGCTGACATCCCAATTGCCTGCAAACCAGTCGGGGTAAACCAGATCACCCACAGCAGCTTGCACAGGAGGCTTGCCCTGCCATTCTGGAAAGGCGGCGACGCGATCGGCTAGGGCACCTGCATGGGCGGCTGTGGCACTACTCAAAAGCAACAGTAATGCCACAATCCACTGCAAAATTTGCGATCGCACCCACTTCCAGCGTTGCCATTCAGATCGGATTCCAAACTTCATGACTTGCTAATCGCAGAAGACTATTTTTCGTATTGCTCGTAAGCAGCCACAATCCGCTGCACTAACGGGTGACGCACCACATCTGCTTGAGACAGGTGGCAAAACGCAATGCCTTCAACATGCTGAAGAATTTTTTGAGCCACCGCTAAACCAGATGTCTGATTCGCTGCCAAATCAGTTTGAGTCAGGTCACCCGTAACAACCATGCGCGATTGAAACCCTAACCGGGTTAACAGCATTTTCATCTGTGCTGGCGTGGTATTTTGGGCTTCATCCAAAATTACGAAAGCATTATTGAGAGTGCGACCCCGCATGTAAGCGATCGGTGCGACTTCAATCACACCCCGCTCCATCAAATTTGGGATTTTCTCCGGGTCGATAAATTCATACAAAGCATCATAGAGAGGCCGCAGATAAGGGTTGACCTTCTGCTGCAAATCACCTGGTAAAAAACCAAGTTTCTCACCCGCTTCCACGGCAGGCCGCGTCAAAATTAACCGTTCACATTGGTTTGCAAGTAATGCTTGAACGGCTAAAACTGCTGCCAAAAAAGTTTTTCCTGTCCCCGCAGGCCCAATACAAAACGTCAAGTCGTGGGTGCGTACGGCTTGGATATACTGCCGCTGCCGAAATGTTTTGGCCCGAATTTCTTCACCGCGACGGGTGCGAGCCAAAATGTCGTGCTGGATCGAGTACAGTTCCTCTTGCCGATCGGTGTCGAGGGCTTGACGAGCGGTCAAAATATCGGCTTTAGAAATACTTTTGCCCTTGCTCCACAAATCTTCGAGCGATCGCACTAAGCGACAAGTGAGATCGACTTGATTTGCCGTACCAGAGATCAGCAGTTCTTGACCCCGAAGCACGAGGGTAGCCCCTGTTTGGCGAGAGAGCGTTTTGAGGTTTTCTTCCTGAGAGCCAGCTAGGGCGATCGCACTCTCAGCACTGGGCAACGGAATGGATGCGGCCTCTACCATGCAAAAATGATTTCTCCTAAATGGCAAAAAGACGCCTGCACCCTTTTGAATCTGGTTGTCAGGCGTCTACTCGCTTTAAATTTGTGATGCATTTGACAACAAAGCCAAATGCAAATCGATGTACCAAATACAGGAAGACCTGGGAATCATGAAGATTCACTTAGGGACGGCGCTTACGAGAAGCTTCTGACTTGCGCTTACGACGAATACTGGGTTTTTCGTAGCGCTCACGACGTTTAACTTCCGATAAAATTCCAGCTTTCTGAATTTTTTTCTTGAAACGTCTTAACGCTGATTCAATAGACTCATTCTCGCCTAGACGAACTTCTGCCACTCGCTTTGCTCACCTCCTTATCAGGTTACTCAGGTTAAGTCTGTTTGTTAGCAGCAAGTACGCCTTGCCAACCGCATCGCAATGACTTGCTCAATCATTCCTAATTTACATCCGACTGAGGCCGCAGCTTCGGTGGAGATTTCGGCGGAGCAGAACGTTGCGGTAGGGGTTTGCTACTACCAGCTTCACTGTCTGAGCTTTCATCACGGTGAGCGCTGGGTTCGCCCCCAAAGATTTCTAAATGAGCAACCTGACCTGCAAGCTGAGCTGCCGCTTCTAAGACAGTCCGGATTGCTTGGATATTGCGCCCGCCTCGACCAAAGACACGCCCTTTATCAGTGCTGTCAAACGCCAACCTAATCCAAACCCTAGGTCGATTAGAAGAGCACTCACAGTCTATTTTTAAAGACTCCGGTGATTCTAAAAAAGGTTGGATTAGGAAGCGAGTCAACTGCACGTAATCTGGCTGCATCGACCGAGATTGCGCAGAAGAGCCGTCGTTACCCTGAGCAAACGCCTCAGGCACGGACCTGTTCAAAGACATTGGCTTTGCGAAGAATGCTGCGTACCGTTTCGGTAGGCTGTGCCCCTTCTTTGAGACGCTTGACGATCGCCTCGACTTCTAGGCGCACTTCATCGGTTCTGGGATTGTAGAAGCCCAGTTCTTCGAGAGCGCGACCATCCCGGCGGGAGGTGCTGTTCATGGCTACAATCCGGTAGCTGGTTTCGCGCTTTTTGCCGTATCGCTTCAACCGCAGTTTGATCATGCTTGAGGGGTTTGCTCCTAAGGAATTACAAGAATCTGCGCTAATAGCCGCAAGCCGTTAGCGCGGGATTGCTGGGCTAAAAAAAATTGCATGCCACTGAATGGATCATCATATCACCTGACCCAGCGTACATGCTACCGTACTGGCGATCGCTACAAAGATCCAAAGCCTTTTTTCTTCTTCTCTTTTTTCTTTTTCTTAGCTGGAGCACCCCCTGGATAACCACGCCATCCGGGTTGTGAAGCTGGGTTGCCACCATAACCAGGGCCACCCCCAAAAGGGCCACCCCCAAACATTCCTGGCATTCCGGGGAAGTTGCCTTGACCCATCTGCTGCATCAGCGATCGCATCTTTTGGAAGTCACTCACCAACTTCGCCACATCTGACTCGCCATACCCTGCCCCCCGAGCCACGCGACGACGACGGCTAGGTGAGCTAGAAAGCAAATCTGGGTTGCGGCGCTCTTCGACAGTCATTGAGTTGATCATCGACTCAGCCCGTTTGAGCTGTTGCTCGCCTTGCTGGAGCTGCTCATTGCTGATTTTGTTCATCCCAGGAATCAGCTTCATGATCCCGCCCAGCGACCCCATGTTTTTCAGCAAGCGGGTCTGCTTGAGGAAGTCAGTAAAATCAAATTGAGCCGTGAGAATCTTCTCTTGAATCTTTTCGGCATCTGATAAATCAACGGCTTCTTGGGCTTTTTCTACCAAGGTGAGCACGTCACCCATGCCCAAGATGCGGGAGGCCATCCGATCTGGGTAAAACGGTTGCAGTGCGTCTACTTTTTCGCCAACCCCGATAAATTTGATCGGTTGCCCAGAGATGCGCCGCACCGAGAGCGCCGCGCCCCCACGAGTATCCCCATCCATTTTGGTGAGAATTGCACCCGTGATGCCAATCTGCTCATGGAAGGTGCGGGTTAGATTGGCGGCTTCTTGACCCGTCATCGCGTCTACCACCAGCAGCGTTTCGTGGGGTTGGACGGTTTCTTTGATGCGGGCTAGCTCCGACATCATATTTTGGTCAATTTGCAGACGGCCTGCCGTGTCGATGATCACGGTGTTGATGCCTTCGGCTCTGGCACGCTCAACCCCTTGGCGGGCAATTTCTACGGGGTCAGCATCCGAACCCATCTCAAAGACGGGAATGTCAATTTGTTTACCCAAGGTGATCAACTGGTCGATCGCGGCGGGGCGATAAACGTCAGTGGCGACCAAAAGGGTGCTGCGATTTTCTTTGCGTAAATGCAGGGCGAGTTTAGCCGTTGCAGTCGTTTTACCTGTCCCTTGCAAACCAGCCATCAAGATAATGGTGGGAGCAGTGTCAACTTCTGCCAGGGGAACGTTAGTTTCCCCCATGACCTCAACCAGCTCATCGTAGACGATCTTGATAAACTGCTGGTCGGGCCGAACGCCAGAGATTACCTCAGCCCCAAGTGCTTTTGTTTGCAACTCGGCAATGAAGTCTTTGACGACTTGAAGGTTAACATCGGCCTCTAGTAAAGCCCGACGAACCTCTCGCAGGGCTTCCTGAATGTTGGTTTCAGAAATTTTGTCCTGGCCCCGTAGTTTCTTCCAGGCAACCTCTAGGCGATCAGCGAGCGCGTCAAACATAACTTAAATCGTAGTGTGCAGATGAGAAGTTCTAAGTCTGGAGGTACGCCAGCAGGTAGCCGCTTCCCCATCTACCCAGATTAACTGCTTTCGTTTCTGGTGCAGTGAGGAATTCTGAGGCTGCTGCTGAGCGTTGAGTGTAGTGATCGCTTACAAAGTTTTGCAAACCCCTTGCCCTAAGGATAAGCAAAAGTCGGTAACAGTAACAATTATTTGGATGCTGGGATGCTAACAATAGACTGTAGCGCCAAATTATTGCACCTCTATGTCATCTCCTGAGTCTGCCATTAAACTGGAGCCTAATCAGTCTACGATCGCACCCTACCAGGAGAATGAGTTTTGGGATGAGCTGTTGCCGCAACCAGAAGAACCCATGAGTGACGCACCCCAAGAGTTCACTCACGCAGAACAGTGGTTGCAGGTATGGCAGCAACAAAGCCAGGTATTATTAGCTGCGATCGCTCCCCAAACTTTAACCTTTGAATATGCTACCGACTCTTTTTGCCAGTTGTTAGGGGGAGTAACCCCACACAATAGCGTCACAACTCAGTGGCTCGATCGCATACCCGCCAACGATCGCTTAGCGGTGCAACAACTTTATCGGCGACACATCATTTATGCGGTGTTGCGCAGCGTATGTCCGGCTGTACCCACTCACTGGCGTGGGCTAGAGCAGACCATTACAGTTCACTTCCCAGCCATAGATCAAGTAGAGCAAGAAGGTCGGTTTGTTTTAATGTCGTTGCGCTCGGCTGGGGTGCAGGTGACTCCGTTAGCAACGATGCAAACTGACTGGTCAGATTGGCAACAGCTCAGTGAATCAGAAATTATTGCTCGTCTCAGCGATCCTCAGCAGTGGCAAGTACTAGAGCAGCAACTCTCACTCGATGATTACCAGTTGAACGGGGTGCTGTTTCTAGAAGGAGTCGATATTACGCTGCGAGAAAAAATTCGCCGTTTGACCCATTTGTTGATCGATCGCGAGTCGATTTTGCGGCCTGAAAAGTTTCAGCAAGTCAATCAAGCGTTGCGATCGCTGTTTCGAGCCGACAACAGTATCATTCTCAGCGCTGAGGGTGAACAAGCCCGACTATTTATTGGCACTGAGTATGAGGAGTTAGAAGTCGCTGCTTACGCGATGAAGCAGTTGCAAGGGTCACATTTCTTGCGGGCAGCCGAGCAAAATCGCATTTGGAATGTTTCTGACCTCAGTATCAACTGCCAAACAGAGTGTGAACAGCATTTGTTAGCCCAAGGCGTGCGATCGCTGCTGTTGATTCCGTTGGTTGTGCAGTCGATGACCTCGATGCCGGGTTCGCGACAGTTGGCTGGCATTGTCGGGCTGACGAGCGATCGCCCTTGCCACTTTGACCCGATCGACTGTCAACACGCTACCGAACTGATTGCCCCGCTCACAGTGGCTTTGCGACAAGCCGTGCAGCAGCGCTTAACCACGATTCACAATATCCATCCAGCCGTTGAGTGGCGGTTTCTCCAAGAAGCTGAGCGGCAAAGTTGGGGGCTACCGCCTGAGCCAGTGGTGTTTAGCAATGTCTACCCTCTCTACGGCATCTCGGATATTCGCAGTTCTTCAGAAGAGCGTAACCGAGCCATTCAAACTGATTTGTTGACACAATTGCGGCTGGGTTTGGCTGTGGTAGAAGCTGTATGCCAAGCTCAAGAAACTGCCCTTGGTGAGCAACTGCGGCTAGATTTGGGCGATCGCATTCAGCAACTTGAAGCGGGCATTACTGTAGACGCTGAAATTACGGTGCTCAAATATTTAAGCGATCGCTTAGAAATTCACCTTAATTACTTTGCCCAATGCAATCCTGCGGCTCAAGCTGCCGTAGAAGCCTATCGGGTCGCCTGTGACAATGAGCACAAAAGTGTCTACATCGCCCGTGCCCAATATGACCAGATGATCGCCGAGATTAATACCGTGCTGCGCGAAACCTGGGAACGTTGGCAGGAACGCATGCAGAAAATTACGCCGCATTATTGCGATATTGAATGCACCGACGGCATTGATCACATGATTTATGCTGGTGCCTCAATTGATCTGAAGTTTTGCACGTTTCACTTGCGGAGCCTGCGCTATGAGCAGTTGCGGGCAGTGTGTGATTGTGCGCGAGCCGCTCTAACGCTAGAAAAGCATCACCAAACCAAACTGCAGGTGACCCATTTAGTGTTGGTTCAGGATTTAACCGTTGATATTTTTCATGACACCAACACCGAACGCTTGTTTGATGTCAAAGGAACGCGCGATACCCGCTACGAAATCGTGAAAAAGCGCATTGATAAAGCCTTAGACCAACAATCAAAAAATCGGATCACGCAACCTGGAATGTTGACCTTGGTCTATTCCACCGATGAAGAGTGGGCGGAATATCAACAATATCTGCATTACTTAAGACGGGAAGGCTGGATAGGCACCGCGCTTGAAATGGGCAATGTCGAACCCTTACAAGGGGTAACAGGCTTGAAGTTTGCCAGAGTCAAGGTCTTATTGCCCTCAGAATAGCCACAATCACTGTTTCGTTTTGAAGGTTGAGGATAGGTCATTCCTATCAGAGGCAGCGGGTTGATGCCAAGCTTGTGTCGTTGCTTCTACCTGCTTGGTGATTTTCTGCGCTACATTCTGCACTTTAGCGGACAACCTTTGATAAAGTTCTTTAGCCACAGAATCATCTAGAGGCACGGCTGACCTTTTCTCAACTTTACTAATTAATCTTTCTTGATTAATTAATAACGAATTAATGCAGCGATCGCCCTCAGTCAAAAGTGATACCTGTGACTGAACGGCGAGAGATTAATTAAGTTTGCGGTCGTCTCGGAGCTTGATCAGGTGCTTGTAGCAAATTTGGGAGGCGATCGCCCCGAAAAAAAGTGGGGGAAAATCCCCCAGGTTTGGTTTTAGATTAACTTGACAGCCCGGAGACCGAAAAATAAGCCGAGAGCTGCACCGTAAGCCAAACCAAGCAGTAGGAGGTAAGAAACTGCACCAGACATGGACAATTCTCCACAAGAACCCAACAAAACTATTGAATCATTTAGTGGAGTAGAATACAGCCCACGGGCCTTTGTTAGTTGGGGCAGAACGAAACCAAATGAAGTCTGTGATTCCTGTTGAATTACCACAACAGTCTTACGATATTGCGATCGCATCCGGTGGGCTAGATCAGCTAGGCAACTGGCTCATCGGGCATGGCGCACAGCCGCTCAAACTAGGTAAAAAAATTCTCGTCGTTTCCAGTCCCCCCATCTTCAAGCATTACGGTCAACGAGCGATCGCCTCTCTCGAAGCAGCGGGCTTTACGGTTGCGCAGTGCATTTTGCCTGCCGGGGAGCGCTACAAAACCCCTGCCTCACTGCAAAAAATTTATGATGTTGCCTTAGAAAATCGCCTAGAGCGCTCCTCGACCCTGTTGGCGTTGGGTGGTGGAGTCATTGGCGATATGACTGGATTTGCCGCTGCGACGTGGCTCCGGGGCATTAACTTTGTGCAAGTCCCCACGACCCTACTAGCAATGGTTGATGCCTCGATTGGTGGCAAAACTGGGATTAACCACCCCAACGGCAAAAATTTGATTGGGGCGTTTTATCAACCCAAACTGGTACTGATTGACCCACAAGTTTTGAAAACCCTGCCAGCAAGAGAATTTCGGGCTGGGATGGCTGAGGTGATCAAATACGGGATCATTTGGGATGCCGAACTGTTTGAGAAGTTAGAGCAAAGCAAGCGCCTCGACCAACTCCGCTACGTCAGCGACGACCTACTGCAAGAAATTTTGACTCGTTCTTGCCAAGCCAAAGCCCATGTCGTTAGCAAAGACGAGAAAGAAGCCGGACTCCGCGCCATCCTCAACTACGGGCATACCATTGGTCATGCAGTTGAGAGCTTAACGGGCTACCGTGTGGTTAATCATGGTGAAGCCGTTGCGATCGGGATGGTTGCAGCTGGGCAAATCGCTGTTGCTCTAAATATGTGGGATCAAGCAGCCAGCGATCGCCAACTCGCCTTAATCGAGAAAACAGGTCTACCCACCAAACTGCCTGCCGGGGTGAATATTGACGCGATCGTAGACAGCCTCCAAACCGATAAAAAAGTCCAAGATGGACGAGTGCGGTTCATTCTGCCCACCCAAATCGGCACCGTCACGATCACCGATCAAGTTCCTGCTGATGTGATCCGTCAGGTTCTTCGTGCCATGCAGTAGAAGGTGTGACCTAACCCCCCAGCCCCCTTCCCTGCTAGGGAAGGGGGAGCAAGAAATTGTTGTAAGCGGCAATTGGTTGAAGAGCCCCTCTCCGCGCCGGGGAGGGGTTGGGGAGGGGTCAGCGAAGATATTAACTTCCCACCATTCATTACCCAACCTCCAACTCTTATTTTCCAAACAGAACCATGAGTTACTTCCGTCCCAGCGTTGACGCGATGACTGGCTACCAACCGGGGGAACAGCCAGCCCCAGGCGTGAAAGTCATTAAGCTAAATACAAACGAAAACCCTTACCCGCCCTCAGAAAAAGCCTTGCAAGTGTTGCGTGACTTTGATGGCGAACTGCTGCGACGCTACCCGCACCCGATGGCTGATGCTTTTCGGCAAGCGGCGAGTCAGGTTTTGGGTGTTCCCCACGACTGGATTTTGGCGGGTAACGGGAGCGATGACATCTTGAATTTGCTGGTACGGGCTTGCACCGAGGGCGATCGCAAGATTGTCTATCCCACACCCACTTACGTCCTCTATGAAACTTTGGCGGAAATTCAGGACACGAAAGTTGTCGAAGTGCCCTACGACGAGGACTACAACCTGCCCGTTGAACAACTGATTGCTGCGAATGGAGCGATCACGTTTATTGCCTCCCCAAATAGCCCGTCTGGAACCTTAGTACCGCTGGACTTACTCAGCAAGCTGGCTAGTCACCTTTCTGGTGTCTTGGCGATCGATGAAGCCTATGCTGATTTTGCTGAATCCAACGCCCTCGAACTGGTGAAAGAGCACGACAACGTGATTGTGCTGCGGACTTTCTCTAAAGGCTATTCTCTAGCGGGGTTGCGGCTCGGATTTGGGGTTGCCAATCCAGAACTGTTGTCGGGATTGATCAAAGTCAAAGACAGCTACAACGTGGATGCAGTAGCTTGTGCGGTTGGCGCTGCGGCGATCGCTGACCAAGCCTACAAAAACACCTGTGCCGAGCGAGTCAAGGCTTCCCGTGCCCAACTCACTGATAGCTTGACCAAACTCGGTTTCAAAGTGCGGCCTTCGCAAGCTAATTTTGTTTTGGCTGAAGCCCCTGATAACCGAGCGGGTGAGCTGTACCAAGCCCTGAAAGCCCGAGGCATTTTGGTGCGCTACTTCAACCAACCCCGCTTAAGTGACAAACTGCGGATCACTGTCGGCACTGATGAACAAAACCAAGCTCTACTATCTGCGTTAAAAGATTTGTTGGCTTAGGTTCAAAGTGCATTTAGGAGAGCGATCGCGAGAGGTGAAATAGTTGATCGGCAAGAGATTCGATCAACTCTCGGTATGCCAACCGCGATCGCCACTCGGCTGGAATTCCGGCTTCTCCGTAAAAGGCCCCTGCCAGTTGACCATACACGGCTGCGGTGGTGTCGGCATCATCGCCCAAATTCACTGCTAAGAGACAGCCTTCGCGGAAAGAGTCGCTGTTGTGGAAGGCCCACAGTGCTGCTTCTAGCGATTTGACCACGTACCCAGACCCTTGAATTTCTGGGGGTTGGCGTTGCTTGAAAGAACCTCTGGCAATCTCAGCGATTTCAGGAACGAGGGGCTGATCGCTCCAGTAATCAGGAATCGGGCTGTAATGATCTGAGAGAAGTTCTGCTTTGCTGACTCCTTGAACAGCACCCACAATCAGCGCTCCCAAATAGCGGCAGGCATCAATTGTGGTTGGGGCAGCATGGGTCGTGCGAGAACTTTCGGCAGATTTCGCGATCGCCTCCTTCGGTCGTTCAGCATAAAACAACGGCACCGGAGCCAAACGCATGATCGAGCCATTGCCTGCGGAACGGGGATCGGTAGACCCGCAATCAGGCTTTCTCGTCGCTTCAAATTTCAACAGGGCGGCGCGGGTGGCATTGCCAATATCAAAGCAGCGCCCCGTACTACTGAGGTAGCCTTCGCGATACCAACGGTTATATTTTTCGAGCTGATGCACCGGATCAAACCCTTGGCACTCGATTAAGCTTTCGGCAAGGCAGAGTGCCATAGAGGTGTCGTCTGTCCACTGTCCGGGCTGGAGGTTAAAAGGGCCACCTCCGACCATGTCAGTGATGGGGGTAAAGGTGCCCGGTTGTTCAAATTCTAGAGTGGTGCCGATCGCATCTCCTGCTGCCAGCCCCAGCAAAGCCCCTCGATACCGTGCAATTTGCTCCACTATTCCTCCACGCGATAACCGAGTTCTGCGAGGCGAGTTCGAGATTGTCGCCACTTCGGTTGCACTTTCACAAACAACTCTAAATAAACTTTGCCCGCAATCAGCTTTTGCATTTGCTCTCGCGCTGCACTGCCGATCGCTTTGAGCATACTGCCGCCTTTGCCAATAATGATGCCTTTTTGCGATTGCCGCTCGACGTGAATGGTAGCTAGCAAGCGGGTGATCTTGGGTTCTTCTTCCACCCGATCAATCGAAATAGCGACCGAGTGCGGTACTTCTTCGCGAGTCAGCAGCAAAATTTGTTCGCGGATTAATTCGCCCATGATGAAACGCTCAGGTTGGTCGGTGACCAGATCGGGCGGGTAGTAGTAAGGGCCAGGTTCAAGGCGATCGCGAAGCAAGGTCTGTAGCGGTTCCAAACCTTCTCCGGTCAAGGCGGAGAATTTCACGACAGGCCAACCAAAGGGTTCTGCTAAGGCGCGATAACTTTCGTCTAAGGCTTCGGCATCGTCGGGTTGCTGGTCAATTTTATTTAGCCCCAAAATCACCGGGGTTTCAGTTTTGCTCAGCAGGTCGATAATGAAGCGATCGCCGCCCCCTGCCTCTACCGAGCTATCGACTACAAACAGCACCACATCGACCGAGTGAATGGCAATTTGGGCATTTTTGACTAAGACTTCGCCCAATTGGTGATGCGGTTTATGAATTCCAGGCGTATCGACAAAAATAAACTGAGTGTCAGGCGTAGTCAGAATTCCTAACAGGCGATTACGCGTCGTTTGAGCGACCGGGGAGGTGATGGCAATCTTCTGCCCCACCAGATGATTCATCAACGTAGACTTGCCAACATTCGGGCGACCAATAATGCCGACGAACCCTGACTTAAAACCCTCTGGCGCAACGGGAATGCTCCACTGCTCTGCTAAATCTGACATAGTTGTTGCCTGCGCCTGTTTACCCTGCACTGATCTGTCTCGAAGCGCAATATTGCCATACTAACGCTGACAATACCAGTCCCCATGTAGCGATCGCTCAGCTTCAGACTTGATGCAACTTGCTCATATCGGGGTGTGGAGTTGGCAAACAAATCTAAAGTGAATCTTGCATTCTCATCAATTAACGCCACGCAGCGGTACTGTAACTGCCTAACCTCACACCAAGCTCCAGCAGCAGTAGGCGATATGGGCGAGCAGAAGCGCATTGGAATTTTAACCAGTGGTGGTGATTGTGCGGGCTTGAATGCCGCAATCCGTGCCGTGGTTTGTCGAGCCGTAGGTGGTTACGGCTGGGAAGTTTTGGGGATTCGCCAAGCAACACAAGGGTTGATGAACCACCCACCCCAGGCCGTGCAGCTTTACCCCGAAAAAGTGGATCCGCTATTAGTTGCGGGCGGCACGATCTTAGGCACGACCAATAAGGGCAACCCGTTTGCGTTTCCGATGCCTGATGGAACGGTGTGCGATCGCTCCCAAGACATTATCGACGGCTATCATCAGCTCGGCTTAGACGCCATCATCGGCATTGGGGGTGACGGCAGCATGGCAATTTTGCGGCGGATCGCTCAGCAAGGCAACCTTAATTTGATTGCAATCCCCAAAACGATTGACAACGATGTGGGTGTCACAGAACACTCAATTGGCTTTGATACAGCAGTCAACACCGCCACCGAAGCCCTCGATCGCTTGCACTTCACTGCTGCCAGTCACAGTCGTGTGATTATCTTAGAGGTCATGGGCCGCGATGCTGGACACATTGCGATTACAGCGGGCATTGCTGGGGGTGCTGACGTAATCTTGATCCCCGAAATTCCTTATACGATCGCCAATGTTTGCCACAAGCTCAAAGAACGCCAAGAGCAAGGCAAAAACTACTCGCTGGTGATTGTCTCAGAGGCTGTACGCACCGAGACTGGCGAATCTGTGTGCATCACCGATCGCTTTGGTCACTGTCGCTATGGCGGGATTGGAGATTATTTAGCCGATCGCATTTGTGCTTGCAGTGGCGCAGAAACTCGAGTCACCGTCTTGGGGCACGTGCAGCGGGGCGGCACTCCTTCACCGCTCGATCGCCTGGTAGCTTCAGCGTTTGGGGTCGCAGCCGTTGATCTAATTGCAGCCGGAGAGTATGACCAGATGGTGACCTGGCAAAATCGGCGGGTGGTCAGTGTACCCATTACCGAAGCGATCGCTCAATATCGTGCGGTTAATCAGCATGGCACCTTGGTCAAAACTGCTCGCGGGTTGGGCATTTATCTCGGTGACTAAACCCATACAGCCCTAAAAAATCCCCCTTCTAACTCAGTAGAAGAGGGCGTTAGGGAGAATGGTTTTTGAGACTTCCTGCACGTACTGAGATTGGCCCCCCTAACCCCCCAACTTTGGGGGGAACTTGAACGGAGCTTCCCCAAAAGTTGGGGGACGGGAGGGGGCCGCAAGTATTCGCCCAGGAAGCCCATGCAAATCTGCGGTCAGTGAAATTAGCGTTGATTACCCTTTTCCTTAAAGGAATTGAGCCATTCTCTTGTTTGTTGGGCAGCAATCTCTCGACCACCCAAACCAAAGGCCAAGGCGATCGCGACTGCAATGGCTCCCAGCAGCAGGCCAAATGCCAAGTTGACAATATTGGGTGCGATTCCCATTTGTTGCAACGCCATGGCTGAGACAAAGGCGATGATGGCAATCCGGGCAGTTTGCGCCAAAATTCGCGCTTGAGCATTACCAGAGCTGCTAATCAGGTTGAATGCCAAATTTGCCAGATAGAGGCCGATCGCAAACACCACTAGCCCCGCAAGAATGCGACCAAAGACTAGCAGCAACCCAGTGACGATCGCAGTCAGGGCGGCGAAATTCAGCACATTCGTGGCGGCGACGGTGGCAAATAGCAAGATGCCAATCAGCGTCACAATGCCCATCACCTCAGATGGCGTGCGCGTTCTGGGTGTGGTCGGTGGTGAGACTTGACCCAGCTCTTGAATAACCGGAATCTCGTCACTCATGCGGGGCGCAGGAGGTGTATAAGGCGACGTTTGCAGCCCTAACCAATAAAAAATATTGTTAAAGCCAAGGCTCGTCAAAATGTTTGTCACCAGATCAGCCACAAAGCGACCAATCACATAAGCGAGCACGAGAATCAAGGCCGCCGTAAAGATCTGCGGAATCGCGTTGAGAATCTGGGTCAGCATCACAATCGCTGGCCCCGAAATTGCCTGAATTTGCAAGGCATTCAACGCTGCGATCGCCGTGGGGATCAAAATCAGTACATAGACAATCGTGCCAATAATCCAAGACAGCGATTGCCCACCCGCAGCACGGTTCAACCCAATGCGTGTACCAATGCGATCGGTGCCTGTCGCTGCCAAAAGGTTAGTCACAATCCGCCGCACAACCTGGGCAATAAACCAGCCGACCGCCCCAATTAGCACCGCTGCTAAGATGTTGGGCAAAATCGACAGAATTTCATCAAGGAGCTGCTGGACAGGTTCTAACGTGCCCTGAAGTTGCAGAGTGTTGAGGATCGATGGCAAAAACAACAGAAAAATGAACCAGTAGAGCGCATTCCCAATCGTCTCGCTGAGCGAAAAAGGTGCTTCTCGTGGGGGTTCAATTGTTCGTGGGGGTTCAGCGCCAAATGTCGCATCTCCAGTGTCCACCGGATCTGTAACTTGATCGCTTAACCGTTCATCTAACCCAAAGGTACGCAACCCCTGGGTAACGATCAGTTTGACAAAGGTCGCAATCAGCCAAGCCAAGCCCAGCAGGATGAGTGCCCCTGGGAGGCGAGGTAAAAACAGCAGAATTTGTTCGAGGAAGCTATTCAGAGGTTGCGAAACGGCTTGCAAATTCAAGGCTTGCAAGAACGCCACAATCGTGAAAATAACCACCAACCAGAAGACGGCATCTCCAACCCATTTCTCGACTTGAGGGGGACGAGTGCCGGGTTGGCTGCGCATCACGCGTGCGGCTAGCTTATTGTCGAGATCGGTGCGACCCATCAACCAGCGAGCGATCGCGCCTAAAATTGCTGCAATCAGCAATCCAAAGACTAAAATGCACAATGCTACGAGTAGGTTGGAAATTGAGTCTCCTAAGTCAAGCCCAAGGCTCTGTCCCCATGCTTGTATACCTGTGGGGGCTTCAGTCTCGGTCAGAGGAACTGGGGCAGGAGTCGGGGTCGCTTGGGCTAGCATCCAACCCAAATGATGCATCGACTCCGGTATTGACCAGAGCGGTATTAATCCTTGCCAAGTGTGATCCATAGCCTTTTATCCTGACCTGATGTCAGTTCTGAAACCAAAATACAGATTGCTTTCGATAGAGAAAAATCTGAGAATATGCGTACCCAAGACTTTGTCGGCCCAGCGATCGCTAAGCAGATAAGACCTAAGGGAGGTTCCAAAAGGGTCTAAATCGAACATTGCTAACGTAAGCCCCAACCCTCGCTTTTTCATCTACCTTTATGGAGAATTAAGACTTAAAAGCCTAAGATTTGATGATTTTTAACCAAATTTCTAGATCCCAATCGCGATCGCGCCATCGATCGCTAAAGTAACGATAGGATGCCTTAGCAGCCCATCAGCTACATCAGCATGTCACCGCTACAAAGTTTCGAGCAGTCTGTTCAAATCAATGCCAGTGCCACTGCCGTTGAGCGCTGCATCACCGACCTCAACTTAATGCACCGCTGGCTGAATCCTGCGCTTCGCTGTGAGCCGATCGGTGAGTGGAGCACCCAAGTGGGCAGCCGCAGCCGATTTACAATTCAAATTCCTTTTTGGCAGCCAACGCTTGAGAGTACTGTCGCTGAGCGAGAGCCAGGTTTGGTGATCTGGTCATTTCAAGGCTTTTTTCGGGGCCGCGATCGCTGGGAGTGCCGCCCGAACGATCAAGGCACGTTTCTAGTGAATCGATTTGAATTTGAGATTCCCAATCCTCTGATCCGGTTTGGCTTCGATAAATTTGCCGCTCGCTGGACTCAAGAGGATATGCAAGCTCAACTCCGCCGTCTCAAGCGAGTTGCCGAAGAACTGCACCAGCAACTCCACACGTAAAAATTTTGCCCCTTCCTTGTATGGAAGGGGCTGGGGGTTAGATTTCAAGATTGATGCGATCGCCTACAGGCCGTATACCTGACCGTCAATCAACAGTCGCGTGATCCCTTTGGCTTGTAAGTAAGGCCCAACTTTGTGCAACATCCGTCCATCCGGTACCTTAATCACTCGCTGATTACGCTTTGAAAACCGCCGAGCCACCCGGTGATTGTCAAAAATTGGCAGGGTTTTAGCTTGAGTCTCTGCGGTTGGGATCTGCCCCAAATCACCAAAGTCTTGCAGTGGACGAGTGATTAGCTCAGCCATGCGATCGACGACGAGGTAAAACGTTTTGGGAATGGTCGCCTCTGCTAGCGGCAAAACCTGTACCGAAGCTGTGCCCTGAAGCTGTGCCCCTAAGAACGAAACTTCATCGTCGTCCTCATCATCGTCTAAATCATCGTCGTCCTCATCATCGAGATCGTCCTCGTCTAAATCATCGAGATCATCATCGTCGTCTAAATCTTCTTCTAAGTCATCAAAAGCGGTTGCCTTGGAGGGTCGTAAATCTGCTGATAGCTCAGCCAACTCCTCTGATTCAGCTTTGTGGGCGATCGCTGCTTCCGGCTTGGGCTCAGGGGTAATTACCTCAGCGCTGGTCGATGCTGCAGAGTTAGTTGCCAAATCGAGTAACTGTAACTGAGATTCGGTTGAATTCTCATCTTCGCCATTCGCTTGATCTCCCACCGTAGATCGCTTCCGGACTCGCCGTTTGGGATCAGCCAAGACTGGGCGCGGAGTCGTAGTCACAATCGGCTCTGGAGGTTGGGTTAGTTCCACCTGACTAGGTTGTGGGTCGTCTATCGGCGGTGCTACTTCCACCCCAGCGACTGCCACATCCTCAACCGCTAAAGGCAACTCGTTCACTGCTTCGGAAGCGCTGTTTTGAGGACGAACCGTCCGCTTTTGTTGGACTAAAGCTTCGTAGTCTTGTTCTGACAGCAGACTCTTCAAGACTCGACCAATGGTCGTGTTACTCACACCGTAACGGTCAGCCAAGGTCGAGGTAGTCTCTCCGGGTTGTTGATATAGATTCAGGATGTCTTGTTTATCCGACTCAGACAGTTTTCTTGGAGTCATGCTGTAGTTTTCGGGAACGAAATCGTCTCAGAGATAGCAACTAAACGCTAGGGATAGTATCAACCCCAGGCTGGCTTCTCTATTCTATGTCGAGCCTAGGCTTGTGGCAGACATTCCTGGCATGCGATCGCCGCTCGGTTTAATGCAGTGCTCTAGCGAGCTTTGGTCAGTGCCGAGGCTTAGCTAAGCACGTTTACGTCCTGATGTGCGTCGCGATCGCGTAGACAAGTCATATTCCAACGCTGCCCCAATGCCAAAAAGTACCCCGCTAAACACCCAAAATACTTCGGGCAAGCTACCTGTCTGGTAGTCAGCGACTCGATTTTGAGCATAGTTAAACCAGATATCGGCAATATAGAGCGAGAAAGCTGCTGCTGCAATCATCCGCCAAGACTGTGAGAAGCGACCACCCCAAAAAGCCAATAGCAAAATCGTGGCAATAATTAGCAGAAACACATCACTGACAATATAAAACCAGCTTAGGGTCTCTTCGAGGGGAGCCAGCGTTGTCTCCAGGTCAGTTACCCAGGTCGGCACTGATGCGGTCGTTTCGGCTGTAGTACCTGGAGCCGTAGAGGTAGCCGCTGGTGAGGCTGGAGCGGTTTTGAGTGCGGGAGCTGTCGTGGCTTTTGGGCTAACCTTTGGAGTCGCCGCAGGTCTAGCTGGAGCGGTTTGAGCGATCGCGGGTTGCATCCCCCAAGGTTGCACAGCTTGCGCTTCAACTGGAGACGACACAAACCAAGCCAACGCTACCCCTATAGAGGCGATCGCCCCGACAATGCCCCATTGCCAAGCCTCTAAGTTTAGGCGGCGGGTCAGCACTGCCAAGAGCATCCCCCATCCTAAAAAGAGATAGGTAGCAACAAAGAAAAAATCTCCGGGCGAAACGGCAGGTTCTTGCTGCCACACTAACTCCCAATAGCCCAACAGCAAGTTGCCCAAAAAGTAGGACAACATCCCTAAGCCAATGCCTAGCCAAACATTACGACCACTGACAATTTGGGGGCTGCGCCAGTTGCGGAAACACAAGAAGGCTGCCCCCAGGTAAGCAACCTCTTCAAAAATATAGGTGCCAATCGAATACCAGCGAGGTCGTTCTTCTCCGGGCGGCGACACGCTAAATAGTAGAAAGAACAACAGGGCTAAAACAGCCCAAGCGATCGCACTCAGAACAATAGTTTGTACTGATAGCTGTAACTTAGAGCTCGATGATTTGTTGGAAGGGCTGCTCATGGACGTTCACAACCGGATAACTGAAATGGAAAAAATAAATCAAAAATAAAACAGAAATATGAAAGTTGTCAGGAATCGCTGCCTATCCCCTTGAAGGTTTAAGACAGCCAACTGTAATCAAGACTACAGCCATAGCTTCCCGACTGGGGACTGATTTAACCAATTTGTAAATTCTGTGCGATCGGCACCAGGCATATCTTGTAAGGCATCTAACGCTCGGTCTTTAAAGCTGGTGTTGCCAAAATAGCCTTTGCCAATGCGGTGTAACTCTTGCAGTAGCGTATTCAGATGGTGTTCTTGCCAAGGAGGTAACTGCAACGCAGATAACGGATCCATTGTTAGCAAATAGTTAATGGCATCAGGTGTTTCAGCTTGAGGAAAGCGCCATTGCCGAAACACATCTGCAATGTCTTTTTGAAACAAACTGGCTTGCCGCGCCCCTAGCAAATCTTCAATGTCAATGTAAACGGCTTGCAAAATGAGTAGGCACCCTTGGCTGTAGAACGCAGCAGTTGTGTCACCTGAGCCTTGAGCCTCGCTGGCTAACTGGTCTAGGCGTACTTTACCCCAAACGCTGTAGCGCTCAGGCTCTTCTAACAAAACACAAGCTTTGCCCCGATTGTCGGTCAAATCGCGCCAAAAAGCCTTTGCCTCTTCTTCTTGACTGGCATTGAACACGCTAATCAAGCGGAAGGTCTGTCCTTGGTAATTAAGAATCAGAATCTGTTGATCCCGCTTGGGATGCTGAATGCTAGATATCTCAACATCCTGCCTCTTTAGAATAAACATGACACTGCCAATTGACTGTTGTCCGGTCAGGGGGCTGTTTGCAGCGTGCTAGGGCTGAGCCATTAGCCCCGTAGCGACCCTAGAATGAGCGATGGTCAACTCCGTAAAGGATGATTGGTTCGCGATCGCTACGTTGACTAACACACTATCTCAATCAACGCCTGGTTAACGGGTTTTTAGCGTACTTTTATGATTTACGCTTAGCATTGCCTATCCTACAACTAGGTATAGACGCACCCCACCTATAGGCTTCCCCTCAGATACAGATAAAATTCCGTGAGCCATCATAATACGTAGTTGACCGGAAACTTACGAAACAAGTTATTTCGTAGCGATGTCAAGCTGGAATGTTGGCGCATGCCAAAAATCTGGCGCTTTCCATGGTTCGATCCTGCATGGTAAGTGCAAAACCTGTATACTATTACGATAGAATCCTATAGTTCTGTAAGGTTTTTGGCGGTTTTCTCCAACCTTACTTCACTTGGAAACCTTTGCTCCAGTAGCTCAGTGGATAGAGCATCTGCCTTCTAAGCAGACGGCCGTAGGTTCGAGTCCTACCTGGGGCGTTTTTTAGAGCGTGATAGGCAGCTTTTGGGAGCCGTTGCAGCGATCGCTCACGCGCCTCATCACAGATACGTGAAGTCAGAGCGTTGCAAAAACTCTAGTGGTAGGGGATTTGAGGTGCCTTCCTCAGTGTTTTTAAACAAAATCGTAAAGGCTCCAGCACCCAACCCAGAATGAGGCCACATGCGGTAGCAGGGAATATCTGTTAAGTGAGATTGAGCTGCGAGCAAATGCGGCACAACCAGCGGCTGAAAGTGCGGAAATTTTTCTAAAAACCACTCACTAACCTGCTCGTTTTCTTCGGGAGAGTAGGCACAGGTCATATAAGCCAGGTAACCTTGGGGTGCCACTAACTTAGCTGAGTTGGCTAAAATTCGCTTTTGCCGATTGGCATTTTTATTAATTAAAACAGGATGAAAACAACCGGGTGCCTTGCTGCCTTTTGCTAATAAGGACTGACCTGTACAAGGTGCATCAACTAGGACAACTTGAGCCGTTTGAGGCACCAAATCAGCTAAAACTTGAGAGTCTAAAGTAAGAGCGATCGCCGGATTGATATGACACCGCTTCAAGTTAGAAATCAAGGCTCCTCGACGCTTGCCAATCACTTCATTACTAATCAGTAAATTGGGTTGTAGTGCTGTCCAAGCGAAAATGCTTTTGCCCCCGGGGGAGGCGCACATGTCAATAACTAAATCAACAGGTTTGGCGATCGTCAGCAGTGTTGAAACCGCAAAAACTGAAGAGAAGTCTAAACAATAAAAATGCCCTTCATCGTGCAATGGATGTTTTCCGGGTCGCTCTCCGATAGCTAAGCGATCGATAAATTCAGGTTGCCAAGTAAGAGGTGGCTCTACCAGAAAAGGATGGTCGGCTGGCTTTGCTTGACACCACAAAATCGCAGGAT